>DASWZM010000224.1:0-3566 GCA_036404455.1 Occallatibacter sp.
CCGGTCCCGCATAGAGCAACGACTATGCAGAAGAGCCTCAGCGCGCTTTCTCCTTTGGATCGAAAACCCGTCCGCACTCTCATAGGTACCGCCTACTCTTCAAGATGTTAGCTTTCCGACCCGGCCCGCCCTTAGCGATCATCTAGCCAGTTGCCAACCGACCCGCCAGATAAAAGGTCCACACAGCCCCAGTTAAATTGCAAGTGCCACTCGGACTCACGCACTACATCCTCGGGGGTCACCTCAAAACCGGCCAGTCAGGGTCACTTCAAAACCGGCCAGTTGAGCGCATCCAGGACACCTTGTTTTTACCCTACCTTTGATCCTTCCGGCAAGTTTTTTTGCGCCTGGATCTTCTCTGGCTCCGCAGCGTGGTTTATACTGGCCCCACCTGGGCGGAGGATACGGCAACGCAGGGATGCGACCGGAGCGCCGACCCAGCGGCCGGAATGACGGGGCGGCGTCAGCCGCCCCAGGCAAATCAGCCATTCTGGCGGGAAAGCGGTAAATCCCAGGGGTTTGGGGACGGAGTCCCCATCTAAAAGAGCATTTTTCCGATTGGGTTTTGGTTCGGGCAGATTGTGTCTGCGGACGCTCATTGGGCGCCTCCTGCGGCTGTTGCCGCTTTGGTCCGCCAACTCCGCGGACCGCATTTGAGCACGTGGCCGTGATGGAGGAGGCGGTCGAGCATGGCGGTGACGGCCGCCACATCGCCCAGCAGCTTCCCCCAGTCGTCCACGGGGCGATTGGAAGTTAACAGGGTACTGGCGCGCTCGTAGCGGCGCATGATGATCTCCAGTAAATCTTCGGCAGCGGTGAGCGGCAGCTTACGCATGCCGAAATCGTCGATGATGAGCAAGGGCACGCTCGTCAGCGACTCCATGAACTCTCGGCGCGTGCCATCGGTGACGGCTTCGGCCAGATCGTCCAGCAGGACGTGCGTCTCGCGGTACACCACGCGGTAGCCCTGCTGGATGGCGGCTTGGCCGATGGCCTGGGCCAAGTGACTTTTGCCGGTTCCGCCCGGACCCAGGAACAGGGCATCTTCCCGCTTGCCGATAAACGCAGCGGTGGCCAGGTCGAACACCAGGCTGCGGTTCATCTTCGGATTGAAGTTGAAATCGAAGTTGTCGAGGGTCCGGTCGGGATCGCGAAACGCGGCTTGTTTGCGCCGGCGATCGAGCAGACGCTCGCTGCGCCGGGTGAGTTCATCGTTGACCAGGCACGCGATGAAATCGATGGGCGCCATGGCTTCGGCCTGCGCCTGGCGGAGACGGGTTTCCAGCACCGCGGCGATGCCGCCGAGCCGAAGTTGTCGTAACGCGCGTTCTAACTCAATGAGGTTCATGCCTCACTCTCCTTGGTTTGGTTTTCGATAAAGTCGCGGTACAGCGTGAGCTGGCGGATGAGGGGATCGATCTGGCGCAAGCTGAGGGGCCGGCGGCGCTCCAGGTAGCGGCGCACAAAATGGTAGTCACAGACGCCGACTTCCAGGGCGGCGGCACAGGCGTCCTCCACGCTGGCGGCGCCGTACTTTTTGAGCAGCGATAGCACGCCTTGGATACGGCGCACGGCAGTCTCGCCGTCGCGGCGGTGCAGCCGGCGGCAGAGCGTTCCGATCTGCGACCCTGCCTTGTCGGCGCGCGCCAACAGTTGCAGGGTGCCCGGCGGGGTTTGCTGGGGGCGATCTTCGTCTTTGATGCGATGGCGACCGGGCATCTGACGCAAGTGTTCGCGCAGCAGCGCGCTGGTCTGTGGATCGAGCAGCCGCACGTGATGCGCATCCCATTGCACCTGGACCTGGCGGCCGATCCAGCCCGGCGGGGCACCGTAGTAGGCGGCTTCCACCTCCACGCAGCCATCCAGATGCACGGTACGTTTGCCGTACTGGTAATAGCGGAAGGGCTCCAGTGGCAGCGGCTGCAGGGCAGGCCGCTCTGCGGCGAACATGGCCGCGACCTGCCGCTTGGTGGTGCCGTGAATGCGCGTGTCGGCCCAACGCGCCTCCCAATGATCCAGATAGCTCTGGGCTTCCTCCAGAGTTTCGAAGCGCAGCCCTTTCAGCGGGGTATTCTTGGCATGGCCGACCGCCCTCTCTACCTTCCCTTTTCGATCCGGGTCTCTGGGGCGGCAAGGCAGCGGGACCGTGCCGTAATGTTTCAGCACGTCACTGTAGAGCGGGTTGAGGGTGGGATCGTAGATATCGGGCGCGAGCACGCCTTCGCGCAGATTGTCGAGCACCAGGGTGCGCGTGGTTCCTCCCAGACGGCGAAAGGCCTTTTCATGCAAGGTGGCCCAGATCTGCGAACTGGACCGGAACACCAGCAGGCGGACTGACTTGCGGCTGTAGCCCAGGGTGAGCACGAACAGGCGCGTGCGCCGATACTTGCCGCTACGCGGGTCGCGAACCATCGGGCCGGTGCCGTAGTCGACCTGGGCTTCCTCGCCGGCCGCAGTCTCAATCACGGCGCAGGCTTCCGGGGACGGCTTGCCGCGGAGCTTGCGCACGAACCGCCGGACGCTCTGATACGCGCCGGCGAAGCCGTAGGCATCTACCAGGTCCTGCCAGATGGCCTTGGCGTTGCGGCCTCGGGACAGGCCCACTTCGATCGCGTCGCGGTACGCTTCGCAGGCGCTGGCCGAGGGGCTGCGGCCGGGTTGCGATTCCGGCCGCGTTGCGGTTGCAACGGCCGGGCCTGAAGCGCAGTTGCCGCCAGACTCGGGGGTCACCGGCGCGGCCTCACTGGCCGGTTTTGACGCAGCCGAGTCGGTGGTCACTTCACGGGCCGGCTTCGGGGCTTCCGGATCGGTGGTCACTCCACCGGCTGGACTGGCCGGTTTTGCCGGTAACTGCCGCCCACGGGGTGGCCGCAGATCGACCCCGGCCTCCTTCAAGTAAGCGGAGATCGTTTCGCGACGAATGCCGGTTTCCCGTTCAATCCGCCGCAGCGACCATCCCAAGCGCCCTAAGGCTATGACTTGATGTTTCTTTTCTTCGTTCAAGACATTGCTCACAATGTCCTGGATGGCGGTCTACAACTGGCCGGTTTTCAGGTGACCCCGACTGGCCGGTTTTGGGTGACCCCCGAGGCTACATACGTCAAAGAACGATAGAGAGTAGGTTACGGTATTTGCATGGCCGACGCTAGAACGATTTAGCGTAGATTTGGACAATCGTGCCCCAGGGCGGCGGTCAATTTGACAGTCGATCAGGTGCAGAGATTTTGAGGCTCAGTAGCTCATGGGCCCGGCACGCTTCATTCCCCGGGCCACAGAACAGCACCAAAACCAGGCAGAACCGCTCGCGGAACTCCAGCGTCAGCACCCCCGCCTCTACATTGGATACTTCCCCTCCTGTGCCCCGGAATTTAATCCCAACGAGGGGGTTTGGGCGTAGGCCAAGCGGGGGACGTACCGGTCGACCTGCCGTCAACCTAGCGGAGTTGACGCAAGTGCCGCGCAAAGATCCGGCCTAGATCCGAAGCCAGCCTCGGCGAATTACATCTCCATCAGGTATGGATTTTTGTCGCGGGCGACCAGGATTGTCCAAGTTAATAACCAATCCT
>DASWZM010000225.1:0-5098 GCA_036404455.1 Occallatibacter sp.
GATCCGGCTCTCTGATCGGGCGCATGCTTTTTCCCCAGATTCTCGATAGGATTGGCTCTGTTTCGAAGATAATTATAACACATAAAATGACTTTATATTGTTGATTCGATTATATGTTATAAGATTTTTCAGGATCGACTAACTATAAGAGAGGATTGGAGGCGCGGGCCGGGATCGAACCGGCGCATAAAGGTTTTGCAGACCTCTCCCTTACCACTTGGGTACCGCGCCTTGGCAGGGCAGCCTTTTATCTAGGTCGGTCGCTCCAAACCACCAAAGCCACACCGGCTGCCGCCCGCCGCGGCGGAGTGGAATGGAGCGGGAGACGAGATTTGAACTCGCGACCCTCGCCTTGGCAAGGCGATGCTCTACCACTGAGCTACTCCCGCTTATTGCAGTACTGAGTATACCGGGCGCCCCAAACGAGGTCAAACCAATGGGGTCAAACCGCGGCCGGGGCTCGCTGAGCGGCTGGCAGGCCCGCGGACGAGGCCGGCAAAGGCAAATCGGGCCGCGGACTTTTCTCCTCCCCCACCATCTCCCCATCGCGCATGTGGAGAATCCGGCTGGCGATGGTCGCCGCCTCGGGATTGTGGGTGATCATCAGCGTGGTCTGGCCCAGTTCGCGGTTCGACCGCAGCAGCATGTGCAGCACCGCATCGGAGTTCTTGGTGTCCAGGTTGCCGGTGGGTTCGTCAGCCAGCACAATGGCCGGCCGCGTAATCAGCGCACGCGCAATGGCCACCCGCTGCTGTTCGCCCCCGCTCAGCTCTGAAGGCCGGTGCTGGAGACGCCCCTGAATCGACAGGAGATCGCAGAGATGGTCAAGATACTTCAGGTCCAGCGGCTCCTTGCGGCCGCTGACCGCGTAGGCGATCTCGATATTGCCCATGGCCGAGAGCGTAGGCAGCAGGTTGAACTTTTGAAAGACGAAACCGATGCGATGCTTGCGCAGCCGAGTGCGCTCGCCGTCGCTGAGCGTGGCAAAATCCACGCCGTCGACCACCACCCGTCCCGCCGTCGCTTTGGTGAGCCCGCCGAGGAGGTAAAAGAGCGTGGACTTGCCCGAACCCGAGGGGCCCACGACGGCCACAAACTCTCCTGGCGCCACGGCCAGTGAGACCCCGCGCACTGCGGTGACCTGAATTCGGCCCGCTGCATAAACCTTGGTCAGGTTTTCGGCGAGAATGATCGGCGAAGATGCTTCGGACTGCACAGTTCCCATTGTAAATGCACCGTTTCGAAGGTTCACGGTTTGCCTGTTCCTGTGCGCTCGGCGTGTGGAATTCTCTGATATATGAGCCGGAAGGCACGGAAGACCATCCGGCTCCCAAGGAACAAATACTGTTCCTTCTCATCCTGTCTGGCCCTGGCCAGTTGCACGCTTCCAGGGATGGTTGCCCGGCGTAGCCGTTTCGGCTACACTCGCTGTAGAGGTGCTCTATGCGTCAAGTCTCACTGCGTCAGTTCAGAACTCGCGGGGCTAAAGCTCTGGTGGATGTCCCCATCGGGGAGACAACTCTTCTGGTGGGACAGAATGGTCCCGCCTACTTTTTGGTCCCTGTCTTTGGCGATGTCGTTAAGGAAGATCGAGAACTCCGGCGGGCGATGGCGTTGGCCAGCCTGCGGGAGGGATGGCGCCTCGCCGGGGAAGTGGGTGGTATGAGCGATGAGGAGATTGACGCGGAGATTGATGAGGTTCGTACCGCTCGACAGCTGAAGGCTGCCGGATGAGACTGGTTGTCTTGGATACCAATGTGATCGTGTCCGCCGGGATCGCTCCCGGTGGTGTGCAGGCAAAGCCAAGCTTCGATTGGGTACTGAATGGGCAGGTGCAGGCGGTGACCGGCCCGGCGGTCGTGGCAGAATACCGGGAGGTTGTTCGTCGTCCGAAGTTCCACCGTTATGGGTTTCCTCCTCTTTGGTTGGAGTTTTTGATTGAGGAAAGCCTCTGGCTTGCAGACCCTGAGTCGTGGGACCATGATTGCCCTGACCCAAATGACGCACCATTCCTCGCCCTTGCCCATGCATCGGGAGCCTGGCTTGTGACGGGATATCTGAAGCACTTCCCGGAGACCGTGCGCAATGGAGTTACCGTGCTTTCGCCGGCCGGTTACCTCGCACACCTCGTAAGTGCCTAAGGAGGTCTGGAACGAAGCGGTTCGTGTTCGAGATCAAGAGGCGCGGCGCGATCCTTGGCCATACGGTGCGCATCGATAGAGGGTAATTTTCCGCAAACTACCTGCGACGGACCAGCCGGATTCTCCGCCTTGACGCAAATATGTCATGGGCCCATGATGAATGAATAGGAGCGCTTGCCATGCCCGCCAAAGCCGCTTCGACTCGGGTAACTGCCAAAGTCGCCAGCAAATCCGTCCGTACTACCGGCGCCAAGGCGGCCGCAAGGAAGGTGCGCCTTTCCAAGTTGGAAGCCAAGCGGTTGGAGCAGTTCAAGGCCCTGACGGAGAAGTACGGGGGAAAGGCGACGTTCGCAGGATTCGATGCATAGTCTCATCGTCCTGGACACGTCCATCGTAATCGACGATCTCCGGACGGGTTGTTACAGCGAGAGGATCCACCTTCCGGGTGCCCCAGGTCTCGACTTTGAGACCTGGGATTCTCGACCCCCGGAATACACTAGAATGAAGACGCACCGATTCTCCTACGCAGGATTCCCCTCGAATGACCGTCGATCTGAAGTCCACTCTTGTCACTTCTCTTGAAGCCGCCGCCTCGCAGGCAGGCCTGGTTCTGCTCTCCGCCACCCAGGGCGCCGACTTCCACGCCCGGCCCACGGCGGTCTTCCAGCTCGGGCTCCCCGGCGACGCAATTCGAGGACGCTCTCTCAAACTGGAGCTGAGCGAGGCATTCAGCTTCGACAAGCCGGACCTGCTCCCCACCATGACGGCTCACCTCGCGGGCGAAGCCAGGCGCCTGCGCAATCCCCGCCCCGAGTGCTACGTCACCCTGGGCGGCTTGCCGGTGGCCTTTGGCCAGTTTCAGTGGCCATTCCACCAATCGACCTCCGGCGCGGACACCTATATCGTCCACGGCGAGCTGCACCTGGCCGACGGCGGCGCGCACAACCTGCACGCCAGAATTTCCGCCTCGGTCACCCTGACCTTTGCCGAGATTGTCCCCGCCATGGAGCAGCCCTATGCGGAGACCTTCGTCTACAACGCGGTCCGCAAGACGGTGGATCTCGGCCAGTTGGAGTTCCTGAAGTCCGGCAACCGCCAGCCCGTGCCGGTGACCACCCGCTACTACAGCCGCTGGCAAAAGAAGTTCCTGTTCACCGAGACCAACGACGCCGAGCGCCTCCAATACCTGCTGCGCAAGGTCTACTGGCTCTCCGGCGTGCTGGGCTCGGGGCAGCCGGTATGGATTGCCGACCCCCGCGACGCCCAGTACCTGAATACCACCGAGGCCGATCTGCTGCGCATGGCCGGACACGAGGCCGGCGAGGGATTGCTGGTGCTGGAGGGGGAGTTTGCCGCGGCCACGCCGCAACTGCTGGCCCGCGCGCCCGAGTACCAGGCCACGCTCGAAGCGGCGCTGAACTTTACCAAGCCGCAGTTCAACGAGTCGATGCGCTCCGGCCACGCAAACATGTAACTCGTCCGGAACCGCGACGGTCGTTACGGCACGCCGCGTGAAGTTTCCACCATTCTTGATGCGGGTGGGGGCCTGCTCTAGAATGGGCGGTCGAGGAGTTTTTCTCTCCATCGTGAAAACCCATGCAAATCCCGGGCGCGCCGGATTCCTTCTTCCTTTGATCCTGCTGCTGCCTGCCGCCGCGCAGGCGCCGCCTCAGCAACCGGGCACAGGCACCGTGCTGCACGTTGAAACCCGCCGCGTCATCGAAGACATCACCGTCACCGACAGCAAGGGACAGCCGGTTCAGGGCCTGACGCAGAGCGATTTCCGCGTTCTCGAAGATGGCGCCGGGCAGCAAATCGTTTCTTTCAAGGAGCACCAGCAGGCTCCTCCCTCGTCTGTGCAACTGCCGGCTCTGCCCATCAACACGTTTTCCAACCTCTCCGATCCCAAGTCGACCGGCCCTCTCAACGTCATCCTTTACGATCTCCTGAGTACGGCGCCGGGGTACCAGCACTACGCCCACGATCAACTGGTCGCCTTCCTCAAGACCAGGCCGCCCGGCCGGTACGCCATCTTTGTCCTGGGCAACCGGCTGGAGCTGTTGCAGGGCTTTACCGCCAACCAGGACGCCTTGCTGGCCGCGGCCAACGGACGCAACGCAACCACCCAACCCAGCTACGTGGACGCCCCGGACAAGGATATTCACGAGCAGAGCGACAAGATAGCCGCTACCGTTGACCCGCTGGACACCGTCGGCGCCCAGGCCGCGGAATTGCTTGCGCAGATGGAGAACAACGAGCGCGATTTCCGCCAGGACCAGCAGGTGCGGATCACTGAGGACGCTTTCACCGCGATCGCCCAGTTCCTGATGCCGCTCCCCGGCCGCAAAAACCTGCTCTGGCTCTCCGGCTCGTTTCCCCTGGCGGTATTGCCGGAAACGGCCGATGCCAATGCCTACCAAAGTCTGCGCAACTACACCGAAAGCCAGAAGAAAGTTGCCGATTTGCTGAACTTGAGCCACACGGCGGTGTATGCCGTGGACGTGCGCGGGCTGATCGGCAACTCTGTGTTTTCGGCCTCCAGCAAGATCAATCTTCAACCCCGCGGCGGCTCCAGCGGGGTCACCAACACCCCCGGACAGGTCAACCCGGCCGTCCGCCAACAGCAGAAGTTCACCGCTGCTCAGGCCGCCGAGCATGACACGCTCTCCAACATCGCGGAGGAGACCGGCGGTGCTGCCTTCTTCAACACCAACGGGCTCAAGGAAGCTTTCGCCAAGGCCGTGGACGAGGGCAGCGATTACTACACCCTGACCTACGATCCCTCCAACAGGAAATTCGACGGCGGGTTAAGGAAGATCCACGTCGAGCTGAGCCGGCACGGTTACCAGGTCTCCTACCGGCGCAGCTATTTCGCTAACGACCTGGCCGGCGTGGCTCACGACGTGGATTCACTCGGCGTGGCTCTGCAACTCGGAACCCCGGACATCGCGGACCTG
>DASWZM010000226.1:0-2476 GCA_036404455.1 Occallatibacter sp.
CAGGCGGAGATGATGCAGAAGGCGCTCACCGTCTTCCACACCGAATTCAACAAGATCGCCACCGAGGATTTGCCCAAGGTATGAACATGAGCCAGCGATCTCTTCCGAAACGAGGAAAAACATGATTCGAGCCCTGTACACCGCCGCCAGCGGCATGAGCGCGCAACAGCTGAACCTGGACACCATCGCCAACAATCTGGCCAACTCCTCGACCACCGGATTTCGCCAGTTGCGCCTGGAGTTTCAGGACATGGTCTACCAGAACCTGGTGACGCCGGGGGCGGCGCAGAGCCAGTCTACGGTCTCGGCGGGGTTGCAGATCGGCCTGGGCACAAAGTCGGCGGCTACCGAGGTCATCATGACCCAGGGCTCGCTGAACCAGACCTCGAATCCGCTGGATGTGGCCATCGAGGGCTCCGGATTCTTCCAGGTGCAGCGGCCCGACGGAACCATCGCCTACACCCGCGCCGGCCAGTTTCAACTCAATAACCAGGGGACGATCGTGACCACGGACGGCGACCCGATCATTCCCACCATCACCATTCCCGCCAATGCAACGGCGGTCACCATCACCCAGTACGGGGTGGTGAACGCCACCCTGGCAGGGCAGCAGAACCCCTCGCAGCTGGGCCAGATTCAGCTGGCCACCTTCCCCAACCCCGGGGGACTGGAGAGCATGGGGTCGAACCTGCTCCAAACTACTCTCAGCTCCGGCGACCCGGTGCTCGGCAACCCCGGCGGGACGGAAGGGTTGGGCACCCTGCAGCAAGGGTACCTGGAGAACTCGAACGTGGACGTGGTCACCATGTTTGTGCAGATGGTGTTGGCCCAGCGAGCTTACGAATCGAACTCCAAGGTCATCAAGGCTGCCGACGATATGTACTCCCAGGTCAACAACATGACCCATTAAAGGCAAAGTGATGGATGAGCAATTTGGAGCGGGGGACGAAATGCGATCGGGACGGAAAAAGCGCTTGAGCACGGCACTGCTGGCTCTGGCGGCGCTGCTTGCGGCTCACGGCCAGACAGCCGGGATTGACCCCGGACCCCGGGGCTTGTTCACGTCGGCGAGCGCTTCCGGAATGGCGCAGGCGAGCGGCGAAATTGTTCGCGAGATTGACGATCCCCACACCGGGAACCGCTGGCTGCTGATGCGCGATCCCAGCCATCCGGGCGGACCGGGCCGTCTGGTGGCCGTTGCGAGCGTCCGAATCCGGTCCAGTCGGGAAGGGCCGGGAGTTGAGCCGCTTCGCCCGGTCATTCACTCCGGGGAGCGGCTGATCGTCGAGGAGAACACGGCGGTGGTTGAAGCGCGCCTGGAGGCGGTTGCACTGGGCCCGGCTGTCATCGGATCTCCTCTCGACGTACGGCTGAGGATTGGGGGCAAGGTGGTGCGGGCCGTAGCCCTGGCGCCGGGCCGTGCGTCGCTTCAGCCGGAGATGGAAGTGCGGCCATGAATCCGAGAATCCTTTGTGCCCTGGTTCCTTCTGTATTGATCGTTCTGCTGCTGGGGGCGCCCGTTCGCGCCATGGACAAGAAGAAGATTCCGTTTATGCCGGCAACCAAGCCGACGCCGCCTGAAGAGGCTCTGCACGCTTACGTCGAGCGGGTGCGGGCACAACAGGCGGCGGAGGTGAAGACGCCGGGTTCGATCTGGACCCCGGAGGGCCGCCTGGTGCGGCTGGGCACCGACGCCAAGGCAGTCCGGTTGCATGACGTGGTCTCGATCGTGGTGACCGAGAGCCTGGCGGCCTCGACCGACGGCCAGGTGAAGAACTCGAGGGCCTCGAACGCCAACTCCGCACTGACCTCGCTGTTCGGCGCTCTCAAGACCTCGAACGCCCTGCAGAACCTGATCGGCATGAACGCCTCCTCGGGCCTGACGGCGCAAGGCCAGAGCACGACCAATTCCAGCCTCGCGACCACCTTCGGCGGCGAGGTGGTGGACGTGCTGCCCAACGGAATGCTGGTGGTGCAGGCCACTCGGCAGTTGACCTTCTCGCAGCAGACGCAGGTGATCAAGCTGCGCGGCCTGGTGCGCCCGGAAGACGTGAGCTCGCAGAATCAGGTGCTGTCGACGGCCATGACCGATCTGGAACTGGAGGTTACCGGGAAGGGCATCGTCAACGACTCCACCTACCGGCAGAACCCGCTGGTGCGCTTCATCGAGAAGATGCTCGTGTTTTAACGCAGGTGTCAGAGATCAGGGATCAGAACTGTGATTAGGGAGCAGGGAACGTAAGCGGCAGGAATACGGAGCAGTTTTGCCGAGGCCGGACCGATCGATCCGGTCTGGAAATGCGGATGCAAGAAGCTAGAGATAATACGGCGGAGCGGCAGGGGAATGGCTCCTTCTTGTGGTGGATGGCGCTGGGCGCGGCGCTGCTGCTGATCTCCGCGCTGCTCCGCGCCGAGGCGGCGCCCAAAAAGGCGCGGGTCAAGGATGTGGCGACAATTGAGGGGATTCGGGACAATC
>DASWZM010000227.1:0-2622 GCA_036404455.1 Occallatibacter sp.
CGGCGGGATTGGCGGCCTGTAAGCCACGCCGCCAACCTCAGGCTTTCCCGGCGCCGTCGGAGCGGAGCCAGCGCAAAAGGGCCTCTGAGCCGCCAGGCTGGGCCATGGCTCCCCTGATCCGGAAGCGCATCTCTTCAGCCAGTTTTCTTACTTTGGCCGCGGAATCCTCTTCGTTTGCCGCTTTCTTGTCGTTCACCAATTGTTACCTGCCTTCAGAAGCCGATGGTCAGGATGTGCCCGCGGGGCCATGGTTGTACAGGGGGAAAAGCCGGGTGGGAATATCGAAAGTAATCAGCTCGAAAGAAACTGGGGACCTGCCCTGTTACCGAAGGAGCTCAGCCCGCCGCGATCTTGAACCGCTCCGCCCCTTCGTCCACTTCGCCGGAACCCTCGCCCAACCCGCCGTAGCGCCGCTCCCGCTGTTGGAAGGCGGCAATGGCTTCCAGCAGGTGGATGCCGCGGAAGTCCGGCCACAGTCTTTCGGTAACGAAGATTTCGGTGTAGGCGATCTGCCACAACAAATAATTGGAAAGCCGCATCTCGCCCGAGGTCCGTATCAGCAGGTCCGGATCGGGCATGTGCGCCGTGTAGAGATGGCGGTGAATGTCTTCCTCGGTGATGCGGTCGGGGCTGATGTGCTTGAGCTTCATCTCGGCCGCGAGGCCCCGGAAAGCGTCCACCAGCTCCGAGCGGCCGCTGTAGTTCAGGGCCAGCGTAAGCGTGGTGCCGGTGTTGCCCGCCGTGGCCTCCGCAGCCCAGGCCATCTTGTCCTGGACCTCGGGAGGCAGTTCGTGGGTGCGCCCGATGTACATCATGCGCACGTTGTTGTCCATCATGCGCTGCAGGTTGCTCTCCAGATAGGTCCTGAGCAGGCGCATGAGGAAGTTGACCTCGGCGCGGGGGCGGCGCAGATTGTTTTCCAATGAAAATGCGTAGAGCGTGAGCCACGGCAAGCCGATGCGCGAGGCGGTTTCAGTCACCAGTTGAACGCTGTCGGCCCCCTGCTGGTGGCCCTGGAACCGCTTGAGCAAACGGTGGCCGGCCCAGCGGCCGTTGCCGTCCATGATGATGGCTACGTGCTCGGGCAGGCGCTCGGGCTTCAGCGTCGCATAAACAGCGCGCTCCTCCGCAGTCAGCTCTTGGATGCGCAGCGTGCCGGATGGATACAAGGGACTCGCCTCTACGTTGCTCTTGCGGCTTCCAGGTCAGCGCCCAGCCGGCGTCCACAAGCAGGCGCCACATGAGAGAAAGCCGGGACCGGTTCAAGGGGCTGCAGCGGCTTCTCGCATCGCTGCAGACTGAAATCGCTGCCCTCAAGCGGCTTCTTCCTCAAAAAAAAAGCCACTCTGTACGAAGCCAGCAAGGCGACACAATTTGGAAAACCGCTCATTTCGCCCGCAGCAGGCTTCCGCCCAGTGAAAAACCTCCCGCAACCGGAGCGAAGGTGCAGCACAATCGACCCTAGCACAAGCGCCCATGTGCCGCAATCGCATCGGGCACTTGATCGATCGCAAAGCAAAGGCAGGGCCGCGAAAGCAGGGAGGTCACCGCCAACCCGGCCCAGGACCGGCAAGGAAATGTCCCGGCCGGAAGCCCTATGCGGAGCGGCGGCGGCCCAGGGCAGCGTCCCGCACTGCGCCCTGAAACAGCGTCCGGTGCATCGGCTCCAGACGGGGCAGCAAAGCCGCAATCTCGGCCAGGAACGGGTCGGCAAAAATGGCGGCTACCTCGTCCTCGCGGATGCTGCGAGCGTCCCGGACCAGTTGGCAGATGTCCACTGCCAGGGCCGCGGCCAGCCGCTCCAGCGAACCCAGAGTGGGGATCGCCTTGCCGTTTTCGATTTTCGAGATATAGGTGCGGGGCACCATCATGCGCCCGGCCAGTTGGCGCTGGCTCAGGTGGCGCGCCTTGCGAATCTCGCGCACCTGTCCGGCAACCTGCAACCCCGCTTCAGCCGACGGCGGAACCGATGGATTGGGCACCAGTTGCAGGGCTGGGGCGACAAGCTCCTCCACATCGAGGGGCCGGTGGCATTTTCTGCAATGTGAGTTGCTGGTCCTGTACTGAACCAAATTGCAAAAATCGCAGCGCAGTACTTCACGCGTCTCCACGCTCACTAAGGTGGTAGCCATGGGCTGTGTGCGGAGCGCCAGAGTTGGGTCTCCGGGTGCCTTTTCGCACCACGATGTGTGTTACTTTCGGGGAAGCGAACCATAATTGTCAAGTAGAAACTCAGGCTCAAACCAGGGTAGGACCTACGATTTCCCCATCATATCCCGAAAAACCGGAAGAAGCACGAACCAAAGGAAGCAACATGGAGGGCGAAAAATATGTGCATCGGTGATAGCCCAACCTGCAACCCTGAAGCCTACGGACGGGCCCAGGCCTGGGATCTGCTCATCCAGTGGACCCTGAGCGAGAACCTGCGCAAGCACGCGCTCGCCGTGGAGGCCTGCGTGGTGGCCTGTGGCGAGGCGGAAGCCGGGCGGCTGGGACTCGACGGCCCCGAACGTGCCGCGCTCATCCAGCTCTATTCCACCACCGCCCTGCTCCACGACTTCGATTACGAGCGCCACCCCACGGCCGAGGAGCATCCGTTTGTGGGCGTGCGTGAACTGGAGC
>DASWZM010000228.1:0-1724 GCA_036404455.1 Occallatibacter sp.
GAGACCGGGCGGAAGGAGATTGCGGCGTGGGAACTGGCGGTGCTATTGGAGGGAATCGACCTGAGCCGCGGGCGGCGGCGGAAGCGCTACAGCCTGCCGGAGGCAACCCCACCGGGAGCCGTGCCGGAGGCGGAGAAAAAATAATTTGCGCCGGGGGCCATTTTCTTGTTGACAGGCTCCGATAGACATGATATGTCTATCGGCATCATGGATTTGGCCCAAGTTCAACGGCGCATTGCTCGGCTCCAACGGCAACTGCTGGAACTGGGGTCCCTGCATCCGGGCAGCATTACCGAACAGTACAACGTGTGTGGCCAGCCGGGCTGCCGCTGCAAGGACCCGAAGAAGCCCCAGAGGCATGGGCCGTATTACCAGTTGAGCTTCACTTGGCAAGGCAAGGGCAGCACGCGATTCCTGCGGCCCGAACAGGTCGAGCCGATGCGCCGGAAGGTGGCGAACTACAAGCGGCTGCGGGAACTGATCAACGAGTGGGTGGCGTTGGAGATCGAGCGGGAACGGGCGGAGCGGGAGAAGGAGAAGCGCGGCGGTGGAGATTGATCCGAAGCAGTTGCCGGAGGACCCCTCAGCCTTGCGGCAGATGGTGATCGGGCTGCTGGAGGAAGCCGCGGAGCGGGAGCGGCGGCTGCGCCAACTGCAACACTGGGTGGAGCAATTGCTGCGGGCACGCTATGGGCCCCGCCGCGAACGGGTGAACGAGAACCAGCTTTTTCTGTTTGCGGTCGCCCTGGTCAGTGCCGGTCGCGAGGTTCCACCCGACCCGGGGTCGCCCGGCGGACCGCCCCAGACCCAAGCCGCCCCGGCCAAGTGCAAGGGGCATGGCCGGCGGCGGCTGCCGAAATCGTTGGAGCGGCGGCGAGTGGTCTATGATCTCGAGGAAGCGAAACGGCAGTGTCCGGAGTGCCAGGGGGAGTTGAAGCGGATTGGGGAAGAGGTCAGCGAGCGGCTGGAATACGTGCCTGCTTCCCTGGTGGTGATCCAGGAAGCGTGTCAGAAATACGCCTGTGCGAAGGGGTGCACGGTGGTCACGGCGGAGAAGCCGACGGCCCCGATTGAGAAAGGCTTGCCGGGACCGGGCTTGCTGGCGCAGGTGGCAGTGAGCAAGTACGGCGATCATCTCCCCTTGCACCGTCAGGAAGAGATCTTCCAGCGGCAGGGCGTGGACTTGTCGCGCCAGACGATGTGTGGCTGGATGCGCGAAGGCGCCGATCTGGTGAGCCCGCTCTACGAGCTGATGAAAGAGCGAGTGTTGGATTCGAAAGCGGTTCAGACCGACGACACCCCCGTCCCGGTGCTGGACCCGGACTTGCCGCGCACCCGCACGGGCCGGATCTGGACGTATGTGGGGGACGACGCGCATCCGTACACGGTGTACGACTACACGCCCAACCGCAGCCGCGACGGACCGGAGGAGTTCCTGAAGGAGTTTCGGGGGTATCTGCAGGCCGACGCGTACTCCGGCTACGATCATTTCTATCAGGAGCCCGAGCGCGGCATTGTCGAGGTCGCATGCTGGGCGCATTCGAGAAGGCGCTTTTTTGAAGCACAATCTTCGGACTTGATGCGTTCGACAGTAATGCTCGCCTATATCCGCCTGCTTTACGACGTGGAGCGCAAGGCCCGCGACGGGAAGCGCGGCGGAGAGGCCCGCCGAGCGCTGCGGCAGGAGAAATCGAAACCGATTCTGGAAGACATCCACGCCTATC
>DASWZM010000229.1:0-2105 GCA_036404455.1 Occallatibacter sp.
CAGGATCGGAAGTAAGGCCACCGCGAACGCGGAGCGACTCATGGGGAGCGATCCTCCGATATAGTGACGCTCGGAACGCCTAATAGTTTACCCTATTTTCAGAGAATTTTAGGTGAAAATGCGGCACAGGCGTGAGTCCAAGGGCCGGGCTGACGTGGGGTCGGGCCTTTTGGCCCGCGATGACGCCTTCTGGCGTCATCAGCCGGGCGGCAGCCCGGCAGGAGTCTCGGCACTCCAATAACACAGAATCCAATAAAGCATTAAGGATGTGGGGTAAGGCGCGACCGGCGTAATCGATCCAGAGGCTCGCCTATTTTCGCGTTCGGAAATAGGGCTGGCTTTTACGCATTTCTTGTAGTATAATTACGACAAGATGGAATCCGAGCCCAGGAGTCCCGAGGCTGCCCGGCTCCGCCAACGCAAATTCGCTCTGCTCCGCCAATTCCAACTTCCCCAAGATCTGCTGCCCGGATCTCTGACCGTCAGCTATACCCGGTGCGGAAAGCCAACCTGCCATTGCGTCAAAGGCGAGAGACATGCCGCCTGGTCGTTGACCTTCATGGCCGACGGCAAAAAACGAGTCGAGCGCATTCCGAAAGATTGGGTGGACGACGTCCGCCGGCGTGTCCAAGCCGGCCGCGCCTTTCAGGACGCTCTGCGCGAGGTCCTCACCGCCAATGCGGAGTTGCTGGTGCTGCGGCGGAAACAGAAGCCCCGTTGAAGGGACCGCATGTAAAACAAATCCAAAACTACGCCTGTCACTGTCTGGGGCTGAAATCGTACTTCCAACGACCCGGCGATGGCCGGCCCCACCCCCACATCCCCGCGCGGGATATCGTGTGGGCGGTCGTGATCGGCCATATCCTGCGCGTCGCCAGTTTCTTGCGCCTGGAATGGTTGGCCCACTCGCCGGTCTGCGCCGAATTGGGACTGCAAGGTCCATTCGGGGATGACGCCTTGGCTTACTGCACCGCGCGCATGCAACCGGAAACCACACGGGCGGCTCTGGCCGCCGCGCTCCATCAAGCCAAACGCAACAAGGCTTTCGAGAACAGCCGTTACATCGGTCTGGCGGTGGACGGCACCGGCGCCGGGCGCACCTATAAAGAACCGTGCCCGATGTGCGATCCGATTAAGGACGCCAAAGGGGAGGTGCATGGGCATCTCCATCATTTTGTGTTGGTCAGCGTGGTGGGCGTGGGCGGCTTGACCCTGCCGGTGGACCTGGAACCGTACGGCCCTGGCGACAGCGAGTATGCCGCCGCCCAGCGCTTGCTGCGGCGCGTTGTCGAACACCTGGGACCACGCTTTGCCGACTACGTGGTAGGCGATGGCGAGTACGCCACCGCTCCTTTCCTGCACACCACCGACGAGGTCGGGCTGCCGGTGGTGGCGCGCCTCAAAGAAAACCTCCCCCTGCTGGCCGCCGCCGTGCGCGCTCGCTTTGATGGCCAACCGCCTCAAACCGTGTTTACAGAGGGAGCCGACCGAGTTGAAGTCTGGGACTACGATCACTTCGACTCTTGGGAAACTCTCGACTGGCCGGAGGTGCGCGTTCTGCGATACCGCCAGCAGAAACGTGATGGCAGCATCGTCCAGGCCGAATGGCTCACCGATTTCCCGATTGCCAAGCTGGGCAGCCTGAGTTTCTACCGCTTGGCCAAGAGTCGCTGGGAAATCGAAAATCACGGCTTCAACGATGGCAAGAATCGCTACGGCATGGAGCACATCTGCCACCACGACCCCAACAGCATCCTGATGGTCTGGCTGTTGATTCTGTTGGCCATGGTCATCGAGCGCCTATACCGGATGCGCTACCTGCACCGGGGAGAACACGGCATTCGCTCCGCCGTAGATCTGTATCTTTACCTCTGGTTGACCCTGGGTTCCCGCAGTCCGCCCGATAGCACTTGATTCTTGGGCCGCGCGGACGGCTGCATGGCTCCGCTGCTCTTTGACAAGCCGGCGCTTTTCCGTGGAGTGACGCCTCCCATGGGAGTTCGCCGTCGTTTGACGGCCCGCAGGAGCCTGACCCCGCCGCGACTCGATTCCACTCCACTACGCCGAACCCTGCTTGCTTGGGTTTTCCGAAACGGCTGGTAAAT
>DASWZM010000230.1:0-11613 GCA_036404455.1 Occallatibacter sp.
CGCCGGCGAGGGCCACGGTGGGCGCAAAAAGCAGGAAGGCCAGAACGAAGAGGAGAAGGGTGGGGCAGTGAACCGTTGCGGCGCACGGGCGAGCGGAGACAGAGATGAGCACGGGGTTCTCCAGACAGGGAGTTCCCGGCATGTGGGGGACCAGTGAGTTTTGGGTCGTCTTAGAGATTTCTAAGACTGCTTCAGGTTGGTCATTAGACCAGTTACAGACTTTTCATTGGCTCGCGCGACGGAAGAGCAGGAAGGACTTCAGATCGGCGGACTCAGAGTTCGGGGTAGAAGTCGAAGAAGGCGTCGAGGCTGCGCTTGAGCTGGGTTTCGATCTCTTCGCGAGAGCCATCGATAACGTGCATGGTGACGTGGGCTTCATGGCCGTTGGCCAGTTTGAGGGTTGCGTCGTGGATCTCGGTGACCTCGCCTTCGGGGAGGAGCCGGAGACCGTAGATAAGAGTCAGATTGGCCATAAATGACATCATAATGAAGGACGCGGTAGGCTTGCTGATGCGAGTGCGAAAGAGGGGAGTGGAGAATGGCCGAGATGAGCCGGCGAGATTGGATGAAAGGGGCGGCCGCCGCATGGGCGATTGCGCAGAGCGGGTGGGGAGCCGTTGCGGCGTTGGGGGCGGAGTTGCCGCACGGGCGGCCGGCCAGGGGGGAGCGGCATTTCACCAGCGCGGCGGTGGAGGCGCTGATACCGCGGATTCAGCGGGGGATGGGCGATGCGGCGCTGGCTACGATCTTCGAGAATTGCTTTCCGAACACGCTGGACACGACGGTGTGGCCGGGCAGCTTTGAGGGCAAACCGGATATGTATATCGTGACGGGCGACATCGACGCGATGTGGCTGCGCGACTCCTCGGCACAGGTGTGGCCTTATTTGACGTTGGCGAAGGAGGATGCAAAGCTGCGCGAGTTGCTGGAGGGCGTGATCCGACGGCAGGCGCGGATGATTCTTCTGGATCCGTATGCGAATGCGTTCATGCGGGATGCGACAGCGGCGCCGCTGAGCTGGGCGGTGAACGACAAGACGGAGCATCACGCGGGGGTGGGAGAGCGCAAGTGGGAGGTGGATTCGCTGTGCTATCCGATCCGCCTGTCGCATGGATATTGGCGGGAGACGGGAGATACGCGGCCCTTCGACGCGCGGTGGAAGGAAGCGGCGTGGACGATTGTGCGGACCTTTCGCGCGCAGCAGCGCAAGCAGGGGCCGGGGCCGTATTCGTTTGAGCGGGAGTCGGCGGTTCCATACGACACGGTGCCGTTGGGCGGTTTTGGCAATCCGGCGCAGCCGGTGGGGATGATCTTCTCGATGTTCCGGCCGTCGGACGACGCCTGCATCTATCCGTTGTTTGTTCCCGCCAATCTGTTTGCGGTGGTGAGCCTGCGGCGGTTGGCAGAGCTGGCGACACATGCGCTGGGCGACGCGAAGCTGGCCTTGGAGGCGGAAGCATTGGCCGCGGAGGTGGAGCGGGCGCTGGAGCAGTACGGGAAGGCGCAACATGCAAAGTTTGGAGAGATCTGGGCGTATGAGGTGGACGGCTACGGCAACGCGTTGATGATGGACGATGCCAATGCTCCGGGATTGCTGAGCTTGGCCTACCTTGGCTGCTGCCGAGTGGACGATCCGCTTTACCTGCGGACGCGGCAGCTTGCGCTGGGCGAGTCGAATCCGTATTTCTTCCGCGGCAAGGCGGCCGAAGGCGTGGGCGGGCCACACGAGGGGTTGAATATGATCTGGCCGATGTCGATCATGTACCGCGCGCTGACCACGACGGACGAGCGGGAGATAAGGCAGTGTCTGCGCTGGCTTCGGGATACGACGGCGGGGACAGGGTTCATGCACGAGTCGTTTGCGAAGGACGATGCGGTGAAGTTCACGCGGCCGTGGTTTGCGTGGGCCAATACGCTGTTCGGGGAGCTGGTGGTGAAGCTGGCCACGGAGCGGCCTTCGCTGCTGGGGGCGGCGCTGGACTGAGTCGGCGGGCGGAGGGGAAGCATCTAAAATCGAGACAGGAAACCTTATGAGAGAGATTCGCGACACGGTAATTCTGGGCTCGGGCTGCGCGGGGCTTACGGCGGCCATTTACACCGCCCGCGCGGGACTGAAACCGCTGGTTCTTGAGGGGCACGAGCCTGGCGGCCAGCTTTCAATTACCACGCTGGTGGAGAACTTTCCCGGCTTTCCGGAGGGGATTCAGGGGCCGGAGCTTATCGACAACATGAAGAAGCAGGCGGAGCGGTTTGGGGCGACGTTCGAGCTGGCTCATCTGAACAAGGTTGATCTGGGGGCGCGGCCGATCAAGCTGCACACGCCGGGGGAGGAGATTTCGACGCGGACGCTGATTGTGGCCTCCGGGGCCAGCGCGCGGTGGCTGGGGCTCAAGAGTGAGCAGGCGCTGATTGGGCATGGGGTTTCAAGCTGCGCAACGTGCGACGGGTTCTTCTTCCGCGGGAAAGAGATTGCGGTGGTGGGCGGGGGCGACTCGGCGATGGAAGAGGCGCTGTTTCTGACGCGCTTCGCATCGAAGGTAACGCTGCTGCACCGGCGGGAGAGCTTCCGCGCGTCGAAGATCATGCTGGAGCGGGCGATGGCGCATCCCAACATTGAGCTGCGCACCAACACGGTGGTGCAGGAAGTGTTGGGCGTGGAAGAGAAGGAAGTGAAGGGACTGCTGCTGAAGGATGTGAAGACGGGCGTGGAGTGCGACCTTAAGATCAGCGGGCTGTTTCTGGGGATTGGGCACGAGCCGAATGCAAGGATGTTTACCGGGCAGATGGATCTGGACGAGGATGGGTACATCAAGACGACGGGGAACGTGCTGACGACGCACCAGGGGGCGGTGATTCCCGGAGTGTTTGCGTGCGGGGACGTGCAGGACCGGCGCTATCGGCAGGCGATTACGGCGGCGGGGTCGGGGTGCATGGCGGCGCTGGAGGCGGAGAAGTACTTAGAGGAGCATGGGCGCTGAGCGGGCTGAAGGAAAATCTGGAACGTCTGGAAGAGGCGATTGCGGCCGCTTGCCGGAGGGCTGGGCGCGGGTGCGATAACGTGGAGCTTATGGCCGTTACGAAGACGTATCCGGCGGCTACGGTGGCGGAGGCGGCTGGGCTGGGGCTGAGGCTGTTTGGGGAAAACCGGGTACAGGAGTTTGCGGCCAAGGCGGCGGAGCTGGAAGGGCTGCGCCGGGCTGGGGCTGCGGGAGCTTCGGCGGGGCCGGTGCGGGTGCATCTGATTGGGCATCTGCAGTCGAATAAGGCGGCGCGGGGGGCGGAGCTTTTTGACGCGGTGGATGCGGTGGATTCGGTGCGGCTGGCGGAGCGGTTGAACGAGGCGGCGGGGAGGTTGGGGAAGCGGCTGCCGGTGCTGATCGAAGTGAAGCTGAGCGAGGAGGAGACGAAGGCTGGGGTGGAGCCGGAGTCGGATGAGGCGGCGAGGCTGCTGGAGCGGCTGCCGGGGCTGGAGCATTTGGAGACGCGGGGGCTGATGACGATTGCGCCCTGGGGCGCGGCAGAGGATGTGACGCGGGCTTGCTTCAGGAGCTTGCGGGAGTGGCGGGAACGGTGGGCGGCAACGCATCCGAGGTTGGTGCTGGATGTGCTGTCGATGGGGATGAGCGGGGATTTTGGGCTGGCGATTGAAGAGGGCGCGACGCGGATTCGGATTGGGACGGCGCTGTTTGGGAAGCGCAAGCCGTGGACGGGGGTGGAATGATTCGGGCGGTGGCAGGCGGGGTGACGCTGGCGGTTCGCGCTCTGCCGGGTGCGAGGAAGAAGACGGCGATTTTGGGAGTTTATTGCGAGGGTGAGAAAGCGCGACTGAAGATTGCCGTGCAGGCGCCGGCGGTGGAGGGACGGGCTAACTCGGCGCTGGTGGAGTTTCTGGCGGAGACGTTTGGCTTGCCCAAGAATCAGGTGGAGTTAGTGAGTGGGGAGTTATCGCGGAGCAAGGTGTTTCTGTTGAGGGGAGTTACGCCGGCGAAAGCGGAAGCGAAGCTTGCAACCTGGAGTTAGCGGCTGTGGTGGGCGAAGGCGGCGGCGAGGGCTTCTTCAGGCTCGGGACGGACGCGGAAATCGGCGTGGGCTTCAGCGAAGAGGACGCGGCGGTCGCGGGCGATCACATAAGTGGCGGGGATGGGCAGGCGCCAGCTTGACTCGCCGTTGACGAAGGGGATGTTGACGAGGATGGAGAGATAGTAGGCGCGGTGGTAGTCGGGGACGGTGTAGACGAGGCCGAATTTTTCGGCGAGGGCGCAGCCGGGGTCGGAAAGCACGGGGAAGGGCAGGCCGTGCTGGCCGGCCATGAAGTCGCTCTGGCGCTCGATCTGTGGGCCGATGGCGACCATGAGGGCTTCGCGCTCGCGAAGCGTGCCGTAGAGGTCGCGCCAGGCTTCGAGCTCGGTGACGCAGTAAGGGCACCAGCGGCCGCGAAAGAACTTGATGACCAGAGGGCCGAGGGCGAGCAGGTCTTTGCTGCGGACCAGGCGGCCGGTGGCGTCGTTGAGGGCGAAATCGGGAGCGATGGCGCCGACGGGGAGGATGCGGTCTTCAATACCGGTGTTGAAGAGGTCGGAGACGGCGCGCTCGCCGGCGGCAAGGCGGTTGGCCTGGACCAACTGGCGGGTGTTGGCGGTGATCTCGTCGAGTTGGTCCTGCAGGCTCGTGGTGGTCATGTGTGCGTCTCGCTGACTACGCGGCGTTCGGGGTATTTGCGGGCGTATTTGGGCCAGGAAGCAAGCAAGCCCAAGTCTCCGGATTTCTTGCAGAAGTCCCAGATAGCGTCGTTCATGGGGTCAATCTGCTCCTGGGCTCCGGTTTCCTCGAGCCAATCATAGAAGTTATCACTCGAAACATCGGGCCCGCGGAGTTCGTCGAAATGAGGTTCCATGATCTTCCACGCCCGTTCGAAGTAATTCGCGATTTCGGGAAGGTCGAGTTCGCGTAATCCGTTCAAAGTCTCGTTGAGATCACGCACGTCGTTCTGATTTCCGAAATGCCATGCCAGGTCGTCCATCGTCATGCTGGCGTCGAAGAAATGCATTCCTGCCATTGCCCTCAGGCCACGCGGCAAGGATTCTAAAGCCTGGTGGCAGCGGTCACGATCCTCCTGGATCTCATTGGGCAGAAGCCTCTGCAATTCGGCAGAGAGTAGATCGACGAGTGCTTCGTCGTCATCGGTCGAGCGGATTGTTTCTACGTTGAGAGCCATTTCTGTTTCTTACCGCCCGAAGCGTTGTTTGTTGCCCAGGCCCATGCCGCTTAGGCCGCCGCGCATCATGTTGCGGGCCAGGCCGCCTTTGCCTATTTGCTTGAACATTTTGGCCATCTGGGCGTATTGGCGGAGAAGTTGGTTTACGTCTTGTACCGTGGTGCCGCTGCCGGCAGCGATGCGCTTGCGGCGGCTGCCGGAGATGATTTCGTGGTTGCGGCGCTCGATGGGGGTCATGGAGTTGATGATGGCTTCGAGGCGGACGAATTGCTTTTCGTCGACTTGCTTGGAGGCTTGCTGGAGACCGGCGAAGGGGCCTACGGAGGGGAGCATCTTGAGGATGGACTCCATGGAGCCCATCTTCTTGATCTGGCGGAGCTGGTCGCGGAAGTCTTCAAGGGTGAAGCCGTCGCCGAGGAGGGCTTTCTTGGCGAACTCCTCGGACTTTTTGCGGTCGAGGGTGGATTCGGCCTTCTCGATGAGGGACATCATGTCGCCCATGCCGAGGATGCGGCCGACGATGCGATCGGGGTGGAAGGGTTCGAAAGCGTCGGGCTTTTCGCCTACGCCGATGAACTTGATGGGCTGGCCGGTGACGTGGCGGATGGAGAGAGCTGCGCCGCCGCGGGCGTCGCCGTCCATCTTGGTGAGGATTACGCCGGTGAGGCCGAGACGGGTGTGGAAGTCCTGGGCCGAGCGGACGGCGTCCTGGCCGGTCATGGCGTCGGCGATGAAGAGGATTTCAGAGGGGTTGAGGAGCTTTTTGAGGCGCTCCATCTCGGTCATGAGCTCCTCATCGATGTGGAGGCGGCCGGCGGTGTCGACGATGAGCGTGTCGCAGCCCATGATGACGGCTTCGCGGCGGGCCTCCCTGGCGAGACGCTCGACGAGGGCGGAGTTGGCGGGCTCGCCCTTCTGGTCGCCTTCGTAGAGCTTGGCCTCGATGGATTTGGCGACGACTCTAAGCTGCTCGCGGGCGGCGGGGCGGTAGACGTCGACCGAGACCAGCATGGGGCGGTGACCGCCCTTTTTGAGCCAGGCGGCGAGCTTGCCGGCGGTGGTGGTTTTGCCGGAGCCCTGGAGGCCGGCCATGAGAATGACCGAGGGCGGCTGGGAGGCGAATTTGAAGCGGGCCGTGTCCTTGCCGAGGAGGGTGATGAGCTCGTCGCGGACGATTTTGATGACCTGCTCGGAGGGGGAAAGCGCGGTGAGGACTTCGGTGCCGACGGCCTTGACGCGGATGTGCTCGATGAGGTCGCGGGCGACGTTGAGGTTGACGTCGGCTTCGAGGAAAGCTACGCGGATTTCGCGCAGGGCTTCGGCGATGTTGTCTTCAGTGAGTGTGCCCTGGCCGCGGAGGGTTTTGAAGGCGCGCTGGAGTTTGTCTGTAAGGTCTTCAAACATAGGTCAAGTTCAAGTGTATCGGAAGCGGTGCGGGCGGGAGGGGACTGTCGCCGTTTCACGTGAGGCGCAATGAAACTGAGCCGAGCCTGGAATACCTGGCGTTACAATCTGCAAAGAGGGAACGGGTACAGTGATGGAACTTCTTTTCTGGCTGGTCATCCTTCCGTTATCGACGATCCCTGCCATTGTTGCCGTACATCGCAAATGTAAGAATCTAGTCTTGATCGACCTCTTATCGTTCTTTTTGGGCTGGACTGTGATTGGCGGGATTGTAGCGCTAATTTGGGCTTTCGTTGGAGAGACGGCCGCTCAGCCCGCGCCAAAATCAAATTGATGCTTAATAGAATCCAAATTCATTCCGTCGGGGCGATGAGGTATTGCTCGAGTTTGCCGTCGGGGTAGGTGTAGGTGGTGAGGGTGAGGCGCTTGCCGGGGTAAACGAGATCAAAGCTGCGGAAGGTCATGCCGCCGCGGAGTTCCTCGCGGGATTGGCGGAAGGTGAGGGGGTCGCCGAGAGGAGCCAGGCTGGTTTGGAAATCGGCGAGGGCTTCGGGGGTGAAGTAGTCGCTTAGGTTGGGGGCGAGGAGGGTGCGGTCGATGCGGCCTTGCTGGAGGGCGTGGTAGAGGTCGATGGCTTGCTGCTCAGGCGCAGTTAACGGGGCGTTGAGGACGGCGGGGGCGGCGAGGCGGGCGATGGTGGAGGCTGCGCCGACGGCGTCCTGGTTGGTGAGGACGGCTACGGCGACGCCGTCGT
Source organism: Occallatibacter sp. (assembly GCA_036404455.1). Classification (GTDB taxonomy): domain Bacteria; phylum Acidobacteriota; class Terriglobia; order Terriglobales; family Acidobacteriaceae; genus Telmatobacter. The sequence goes on from DASWZM010000230.1 coordinate 7,374, forward strand.
CAACGAGGACCTGGTTATCGGAGACAAAGCCGGAGACTTCGCCGCTGTGCTCGATGGAGCGATGACCGTTGCGGTCCATGACCTCGACGCCGAGGCCGTAGTGGGCGCCTTTGCCGTCCTTGAACTTGACCTCAGTGAACATCTGTTTGTAGCTGTCGGGTTTGAGGATGGATTGGGCGATGAGGCTCTCGTCCCAGAGGGCGAGGTCGTGGGCGGTCATGGCCAGCTCGCCGGCGGCGAACATCCAGCCGCGGCCCTCCTTGGGGGCGACGCGCAGGGGTCCGAGAGCGTGGCGATAGTAGGCTGTGGCGTCGACCGAGGTGAGCTTGGCTTCGTCGGAGTTCCAGACGGACTTCATGCCCAGGGGGCGGAAGATGCGGGCGGTGAGGAAGTCCATGATGGGTGTGCCGGTGATGGCTTCGACGATGCGGCCGGCGATGACGAAGTTGGTGTTGGAGTACTGCCACTGGATTCCGGGCTCGAAGTCGAGGGGCTTTTTGGCCCAGGTGTCGAGGATCTGCTGCGCGGACTCGGGTTGGAGCATGGGGGTCATGACGTAGTCCTCGGGCCAGTAGTCCTGGTAGCCGGAGGTGTGGGAAAGGATCTGGCGGATGGTGACCTCGTTGCCGCGGGTGAGGCCGGGGAGGTACTTGCCGACGGTGTCGTCGAGGGTGAGCTTGCCTTGTTCCTGGAGGAGCAGGATGGCGGCGGCGGTGAATTGTTTTGAGATGGAGCCGATGGAGTAACGCATCTCCGGCGTGGCAGGGACGGCGGCGGTGGTTGGAGTGGCGAGGCGGGCGCTGCCGTAGGCGTGGGTGTAGACGAGCTTGCCGTGCTGGACGACGGCGACGGATGCGGAGGGGACGCCGGTCTGTTCGAGGACCTGGGCCGCGATGCGGTCGACGCGGGTTTTGAGGGCGGGGTCAAGGGAGTCGACGGTTTGTGCCGGGGCGGCGGTGGAGGCCAGCGACAGGACCGCATAGATGGTGCAGACCAAAAGTCTTTCAAGCAGTTTCATGGACCCGAATCTCCTTCTTGTTTTACGCAGGTGAAAACCGTCTCGCACCAAAATATCAGTCCGGGCCGCGGTGCGGTAGGCTGGGCAGAGGCGGGGTGGACGTTAGGCGCCGATAGCAAGCGAATCTGGGGGTTGAATGGAGCGGTTGATTGAGGGGCACAAGCGGTTTCTGTCGGAGGTTTTTCCGGCGCGGCGGGGGCAGTTTAAGCTGCTGGCGGAGATGCAGGCTCCGGAGTGGCTGTTTATCACGTGTTCGGACTCGCGGGTGGTTCCAGATCTGATCCTGGGGACGGGGCCGGGGGACTTGTTCATTACGCGGAATGCAGGCAACGTGGTCCCGATGGCCGGCCAGGATGTGGATGGGGTGACGGCGACGATCGAGTATGCGGTGGAGGTGCTGAAGGTTGGTCACGCGATTCTCTGCGGGCACTCGGACTGCGGGGCGCTGAAGGCGGCGCTGGACCGGAAGGGGCTGGAGAAGCTGCCCAAGGCGCGGCGGTGGTTGAGCCACGTGGAGGGGGCGTTTGCGCACCGGCAGCCGGTGAATCCGGCCGATGGGGAGCACGCGGAGCTGGCGTCGCTGATCAGGGGGAACGTGGTGGCGCAGTGGCTGAATTTGAAGGCGCAGCCGTCGGTGGCGCGGGCGGTGGTGGAGGGAAGGCTGACGGTGCATGGGTGGTACTACGACATCCTGAGCGGGCGGATTGAGCAGTGGGACGAGGGAATGCGGAGTTTTTTGCCGTTGGTGGGGTGAGATGTGGGAATTTGCGGCGGAATACTTGTCACCCCGGCGCTCGGCCCCTGCAAAAGTCTACCAATCGAAGCGATTGCCGTAGACGTTGGCCCGTCATTGGCCTAAGAACCTTCGCTGAGGTTGCCGCGCTGAATAAGCAATTAGACGCATGAGGAATCACCGATGGACGATCCGCACGGCTTCTTACAGATGGAGATAAGCGACGATGAAAAACTCCAGATCTTGCCAAGCCTGAAGACTTGGAAAGAGAGTATGGAAAAAAGGAACTCAACCCGACTCGATTTTCAAAGCAAAATGGCGGTGTTGTGTGCCGGGTCAATAGCTGTGCTGGCATCTGGCGCTGTGGCAGTCGTGAATAGGACTGTCCTCCAACACCGGCTACCAGAACATTTTGCGGTTTACGTGATTGTTGCGGCTAGCTGCCTCTGGTTGTCCCTCGTTTGTTGCACCCTGCATAACTACTTCGAGATAGCCTTGCTGGAGCACAACAGTGAATCACAGATGGAGGAAGCACTTCAAGCAATCGCGGGCATTAGTTGGAAACGAAAAGGGCTAACCGAAGAGGCAGGAAGCGAGCGATTGCGGGCCTACCGATGACGAAGGATGCAAAAAAGAGGACGCATCGCGGGACCATCATGGCACGTATTCAACCGCATCTAACGTTGGCCGGAGTCGCTCTATTCTGTATTGGTTATCTCGCCGTTATCGTGTTCATTTGTATTGCGGCCTCCTCCGTTTGAAAGGCCCGACGCCACACTTACTGATTGGACGTTGCTGCGCTTGCGTGCGTTTCAACGCGGCAGCTTTCTCAGCGCGCCGGTCACAATTCGCGGGCAGCGCCTCCAGCACATCCGAAAACAGTTACGGTTCCACAAGGCGGTGTCACTATACTCCCTGGAATAGGGAATTTTGAACCACGCCACTTGGGCGACTTCTCCGCTTGCTCCATGACATTCACTGGATTCATCTCGTCACGCTATGCCGTTAGCTTCCTTCAGACGGCGTTGTCTCCGACCCGATGATCGACAATCTGTTCACTCCGCGGATCCCAATACAGCCTCTTGCCGCTCCAGTACGACTGGGCGGCCATGATGCACACAATCGCATGCGAGAAGCCATGATCGACGGTAGCGTTCGGCTCGGTGCGCGAGTGCATCGACTGAAGCCAGTTCACCAGATGGCCTACGTCGTCATCGTCCGGGCCGAGAGAGTTGGGCGCCGGGGCTCCAGGAACATGGATAATCTGCTCACCGTCTTGCGTCGGCCCGACGATGGGGAGTTTTGTGTAGACCGGCCCCGACTCAGTCGGATCGTATTCCTGCCTTCCTCCTTCGCGGGTAACCGAAAACAGGGATGCGCCCTCACCGCCATAGTTCTCGATGGTGCCGTCGCGCCCGTGAATTCTGGAGAAGCTCCGGTAACTGTTGCCGAAGATCGTTTTATAGGTATAAAGAAATCCTCTGGGATAAACGATGGCCGTGACGCAGGTATCGGGATTTTCCCGGCCGTCTTTCCAGGTGAAGATTCCCCCGTTCGCGACTACGCTTTCCGGATACGTCTGATCAGTCCAAAGATGCACCATGTCGCAGCCGTGGCTGAGCCACTGATCGAAGACGCCCGACGAAAAATCTTTATAAAGCCGGAATTCGAGATACGCATGAGGATCGAACGGGCGATCTGGTTTCCCCAGCAGCCACCGCTTCCAGTCCGTATCTTCTTCTCGAAGCTGCGAGGTTCGACCGTTGAGCCATTGCTTCCACTCCATGTGGATGTCCATCAGCATTTCCTTGGTGATGCCGGTGTCCATCGGAGTGAATCTCCATCGCTCTTCGTTCACATTCCATTCCTGCTCGATATGGACAATGTCGCCGATTCGCCCGGAACGAATGATGTCTCGCACCGCCAGGGGATAGGGTTGGCTGCGGTGTTGCGTTCCCATCTGGACAATCTGCTTAGACTGCTTCACCAGGTCGCGCGTCTCAACGGCCTCGGAGAGCACGTTGGCAAACGGCTTCTCCACATAACAATCCTTTCCCGCTCTCACCACCTCCGCACACAGCTTGGCGTGCTGGAAGTCGCCCGTGGCGATCATCACGCCGTCGATATCCTTAAGCGCCAACATCTCTTCGGAATACTTAAAGCTCTGCGGCTCCAGGTTGAATGCTCGCTTGACTTGGGCGGCCCGGTGCTCCCGTGCCACGCTCCAAATGTCGCAGACTGCCACCGTTTCCACCGGCATCTGCTTAGCCGCAAGCGCGACCATGTGCACATGTCCTTCACTGCGATCACCACAGCCGAGTTGACCTAGACGAATGCGATCGTTGGCGCCGAAGACACGTGCATAGGATTTTGCGCTCATGCCTGCCGCGAGCATTGTGCCCGCGGCCTGCTTCATGAATGTTCTACGATCGGTTCCGGAAATCGGATCGTTTGTCACAAGACCCCCTATCTCTTCCATAATCGTCGTT
>DASWZM010000231.1:0-6403 GCA_036404455.1 Occallatibacter sp.
GCCGAGGGCCATGGCGATGGACTGGGCGTGATACTGCGAGAAATTGAGAAGATGCAGCTTGACCCTTGGGTCGGTGAGCGGCACTCGCTCGCCATTCGACGAGACAACGGCCCCGCCCTTGACCAGACGGCAAGGAGTGAACGGCCTGGCAATGTTGGGTTGAGCAGCGCGGTAGTTTTGCACGATATCGAGAAAAGCCTCCAGGCGCGTTTGCACGCCGGCGTCGGCGGTGTGAGCATCGATTTCGAGGATCAGATACGGCTTGGATTCCAACTCGGAGGCCAGCAACGAGTGCGTGAATGCATCGATGGTGCAACTGAAATTGCTGATGCTGAGCAGAAAAAGGTTGGGGTGCCGTTTGGCGAGCGAGGCCGCATTCAATATCTGATTTGCGAAATGCCAAACCGTGGGCCCTGGCCCGGCCGGCATAAGGCAATCGGCGGGAATCACCAGCACACCCATGCTGGAGAGCTTTTTGCCTACGGATTGCGAAGCCTCGGGCGTGTAAGCGTTATAGCTGTGGCCCGCCAACAGGATGGCTGGCTTGTCCGCCGCCAACGCTTGCGCGAGAGCTTGCCTGCCGATCTCAACCAGAGCACAGTCGGTTCTGGTCTGCTCGCCTATGGCCGCCGCCCAAGCCTCGTTGGCCCACTCGCGCGAAACTCCCAACTCGCGCACGGCCATCTCGGTCATGGCCGCATTGGCCGCGTATCCGTTGGTGAAATCCAGAACCGGCGAAAGGAATTGCGTATCGGGAAATGCCTTGGCCAGGAAATAGGGGCCGGCTTGCGTGATCGGGCAGAGGTACGAATCCTTGCCGGAGTCGTGCTGAGGCATGCGCGCCACCTGCGGCAGGAAAACCCTACGCACGCCCTGTTTTGCCAGATCCAATACTGCGCCGTGGGCGATTTGCGCCGGCAGGCAGAAACCGGAATGCGACCTCAGATCGCCCCGCGGGTCTACGGCGGACAACACCACCTCCATCCCCAGAACCGAGAAGAAAGTCGAATAGAGGGGGAACAGGGAGTGCGTGGTCAGAGCGCGAGGAATGCCTACGCGAGTCTCGCGGACCGGCGCCGATCCATTGGAGTAACCGAAGGACTCTTCGAAAAACGACTTGGCGGCTTCAAAGGCCGGGCCAACGTCCCAGTAGGCGCGCGTCCAGGGCTCGGGCTCAAGCTTCGGCCGTCTACCGTTATGCCTGGGAGCGCCATAGACGATCGCCGCCCGTTGCTCCACCAGGTCGGGGGCAGGCGCGATGCGGGCCTTTCGCTTCCACACGTTTTCGTACAGGCTGCAGCGGCCGCCGAATGGAAAATTCCGGCCAGCTACTTCGAAGCGCTCGATGCTGCAATACATCTTGCACGCCTGACATCTGAATCGGCCTACGAGTTTCATCTCCGCCGAGGCGAGAGTCTCGAGATCGGTGGCCGTGCCCATTACGCTGCCTGCGCGATCCAATGCCAGCAGTCCCACGCCAAGAGCTCCGAGCAGTTCCGGGTTGGCTGGAATCACGATCGGACGCCCAACGCGATGGGCAAATGCGTATCCAACGGCCCGGTTCAGAGCTACCCCTCCCTGCAGCAGCACCTTCTTCCCCACCGGGCGCTGTCCTTTGACTTTCGTGAGGTAGTTCTCGGCGATTGCGTACACCAGCCCGGCGAGAATGTTGTCGCGCCCCTGGCCCTGTTGCTGGGCGATGCGGATGTCGGAATTGATGAACGCCGCGCAAGTGGTCTTGAATTTCACCGGCGTGGGCGCGGCCAGCGCATTGTCTGCGATATCGGAGACGTTGATCCCCAGATCGCTCTGGGCGCTCTCCTCGAGAAAGGAGCCGGTGCCGGCGGAACAGGCATTGTTCATTGCATAGCCGATGGGCACGCCATTGCGCAGGTAGATGTATTTGGCGTCCTGGCCGCCGATCTCAAAGATGGTGTCTACGTCCGCGGCAAAGTGCGTTGCGCCGGCGGCATGGGCCGAAATCTCGTTGTACACCTGTTCGGTGCCCAGCCAGGCGCCAATAAGCTCACGGGCCGACCCAGTCGTGCTCACAAGACCCACAGGGCGATTGCCAACCTGACCGATGAGGGCCCTGAGGCACTCGCGAACCGCCGCCACGGGATCGTCGCGCGTACGCGTGTAATGGGAGGCCACAATGGCTCGCGTCGCAGGATCGAGCAGGATCGCCTTTGTAGTGGTCGAGCCTGCATCCACTCCCAAAACCATCGGACCATCGGGCGGCGCCTGCAGTGGGGGGGCGGCCATGACCTGCACCTGGTCCTTGTAACGATGGAGCGGCGGGAGCGTTTCGAAGACCGGCGGATGCGAAATGTGCGGGGATTTATGTTGCGGATGGTCGCGGGTGAGCAGTGCACTGCCCCATGCTTCGAACCACGGACTCTCCGGCAGCACGACAAGCTCAGTAGCCGGAAGTTTCACGCGCAGCGCCTCCACCAGGGCAGCATTGCGCGTCACGCCTCCGATGAGCAACACGCGCCGCAGCGAGGTTTGTCCTTTCTCGAGGAGCGAGACGACCTTGCTTGCCATGCTGTCGTGCAGGGTGTGCAGGATGTCCGCCGGAGTCGCCTCGTGGCGATTGAGCTTATGCGTCACGTCGGATTTGCAATGCACAGTGCAGCGCGAGGCCAGCGGCACAACCTTTCCGGAAGATGAGAGGTCGATCGCCGTGTCGATGTCGAGTCCCATGCGGCCGATCAGTTGCACGAAAAACTCACCGCTGCCTGCCGCGCACTTGTTGTGCGACAGGACATTGGTGACCCTTCCATCCGTAAGCGAATAGACCAGAAACGATTCGCCGCCCAACGAAGCCACGGCGTCAAACTCGCCCTCCGCGCGTTCGCGCACGTCGCGCAAAGCTCGTTGGATGGCGGCAAACTCCGAGATGTGGCCCAGATGGCCGGATACGCCGAAATATTCGGCGCCGGCGAACTCCGGCATGGCGAGCAACTGCTCAAGGACTTCCAGAGGGCGTCCCTGATGCGCCATCACCTTGGCATTTCTGGCGTTGTCTCGGACCGCGACCGCCTTTACCGTCAGTGCGCCGATGTTGATGCCTAGGTAGGACATGGCGGCTCGGTACTGCGGAAATCAGGTGAGAACGTGTCGCGCGCAGGCGACAACTGGAAATCCGATCAACTGAAACATGATGGTGAAGGAACTTTACTCCCAAATTGACAAGAAAGATAGTTCGCTTGAAGATTCGTAGTACGATCTGGGTTTTGCGTCCATGAACATTCAATGGAATCAATAATTTAGTAAGTCCACTTCAGGCACTCCGTCACTGCCCATCACGCCATTTCAACAGGTTTGGAAGCAACGTTGAATCGTTCAGGCAGACCAGCCACGGGCGGTTACCGCGCACTGAACCCCCCGGAGCAAGCTACAGCGTGTTTCAAAAATGGCTTGGCATGTGTCGATTCGAATCCCTCAGGGGCTAAAGCCCATTGATTTTGCCGGCCTTGCGGCACGCGACCCCGACCCTGAAGGGTGCCCCGGTACCCCGGTCGTGCCCTGTTACAAGGCGCCATTCTCCTGCTGTTTGACGCTGCGACACGAGCCCCCACAGCTTGTGGCCGGTGGCGTGAAGTAAATAGCCCTAAATGGTCTTTTACTACTCTCGACCGTGCACTCCACCCTTGCGACTGCCTTTCGCCAAAAAACTGTCGCAATGGTGAGAATCCACAAGCCTCAGAACCCAGCCCGTTGACTCACGCCGCCTCAATCTCCTCCGTCAGCGCCTCCGCGGCCGTCACGCAAGCCGCGCGGTCCACATCCAGGTGCGTCACCAGCCGGATCGCATCAGGCCCCACCGTACTGGCCAGGATGCCGCGCGCCTTCAGCCGCGCCACCAGCTCCGCCGCGCTCAACCCTCCCGTGAGCCTGAAGATCACGATGTTGGTCTCCACCGCATCCACGTCGATCGCCACGCCCTCCATGTGCGAAAGCGCCTCGGCCAGCAGCCGCGCATTGGCATGATCCTCGTGCAGCCGTCCCGGCCCCTGCTCCAGCGCAATCAGCCCCGCCGCGGCCAGCACGCCCGCCTGCCGCATCCCTCCGCCCAGCGCCTTCCTGTAGAGCCGCGCCCGCTCCATCAGCTCCGCCGATCCCGTCAGCATCGACCCCACCGGCGCGCCCAATCCCTTCGACAAACAAAACATTACCGTGTCGAATCCGCGCGTCAGGGTCCTCACGTCCGCGCCCAGCGCCGTCGCCGCATTGAAGATCCGCGCCCCATCCAGGTGAATGGGCAGCTTGCGCTCCTTCGCGCCTGCCCAAATCTCTTCCAACACATGAAACGGCGTAACGCTTCCTCCAGCCAGGTTCGCCGTATTCTCAATCTCGATCAGCCCGGTAGCCGCGCGAAACGCTCCGCGCTCATAGATCGCCGGCTCAATATGCTTCCAGGTCAGAATTCCCCGCTCCGCTTGAACCGCGCGCACCAGGCAGCCGGAAAACACCGCCGTGGTCGCCATCTCCCAATCCAGAATGTGCGCCCGCGACTCCGCGATCACCTCCTGCCCCGGCTGCGTATGCAGCCGGATCGCAATCTGGTTGCCCATCGTCCCCGTGGGCACAAACAGCGCCGCCTCGCGGCCAAAGACCTCCGCCGCCCGCAGTTCCAGCAGGTTCACCGTCGGGTCTTCGCCGTAAACGTCGTCGCCGACTTCAGCAGCGGCCATGGCCGCGCGCATCGCGACCGTTGGCCGCGTAACCGTATCCGAACGCAAATCGATCATTGCCGGCAATGTCTTCTCCCTTTCTCCTATCTGCAATCTCTAGAAATGACTTTGTAATTCATTAAAGAATCTCGAAATTGCCAGAGCATGTTTCATAAATGCCCAGCAGAACATTGTTCGAATCCCAGGGGCTAAAGCCCAATGCTTTCCGGCCCTATTTCGGCACGACCCCCCGACCCTGACGGGTACCCCGGTACCCGGTCGTGCCCTGATACAAGGCTAATTTTTGAAACACGCTCTAACTTGCTAACTCGCTGACAGCTGGCGACTGTTCCCTGTTCCTTGTTCCGTGATCTCTGATCTCTGGTTTAGGAAGCTCTGATTAAGTTCGCGCGCATGTGCCATCATTCCCTCAGGGGCTAAAGCCCGCCCTCATTTTGCTGCGCTTACGGCACGACTGAAGTCGTGCCCTTTCAAAGCATCGACTTATACAGAGGTTCCTTTACGGTATCTGCGCCATCGGCAGCTCGATCACCGGCGTCCGCTTCCCATCCTTCACCGCATACGCCCACAGCCCGTGAAAATTCTCTCGTAGCCCCGGTTGCGCCTTCAGGAATGCGCTCAGCACCGCAACCGCTTCCGTCCGCACCGCCGCCGGATCGGTCACCCCCGTCGATTCATAGGTCACGCCCAGATCGGCCTGGCGCAGCGACGCGTCCAGCCGCACCGCATCGATCTTCCAGGTCCGCTGGCCGTCCTGAAGCGTCAAAGGAAAAGCGTCCTGCGGCGAGTTCTTGATCAGCGACTGTTCCTGGCCCAGCTTTTCCAGATTCGGCGAGGAAAGAAAATCCACCGGCAACAACAGCGCACGCGCGACCTCATAGCTGTACCACGCGCTCCACGGCTGGCCTGCGTTGGCCAGCTCCCGCGCCCGCGTCCAGTACCAGACGCCGTCATGGCCGTCAAAAATCCCCTGCCGCACCGTCAGTCCCGCCAGCTTCCAACCCCCCGCGGCGCTGGCGGCGTCCCAGGCCAGAATCATTCCCAACTGCCCGCCCAGCGGAGACCCCGCCGCATCCGCCAGCACCACCGCGTAGCGCCCCGGCGGCAGCGCCCGCATGGTGATGGTTACCGTCAGCGACCCGCTCGAGTTCGAACAGAAAAACTGCGTATCCGCCGGCGCCGTCAAACTGCTCGCGTCCAGCAGAAACAAGCTCCGCAGTTGCACCTGCCCGCCCTTCACCAGCGGCGCGGCCTGTTCCACAGCCTCGCGAATTCCGTCCCACTCCGCCGCCTCGGCCGGCAGCAACCCGGCCCGCAGCGCTCCATAATCCTGCGCCAGGACGGCCACCGACAGCCGTCCCCCGGCCGCCGTCAGCGCATTGCGATCCTGCGCCAAAAGCGCCCCCTGCGATGTGCAGCTCGTGGCCTGGCTCGACCCTGGCCAAACCAGCAGGCCAATCACAATCAACGCGGCAGCCCAAACCTTCCAGCAGAGGCGCATCTCCCCAGACATCCTCTCTGCCCGGCGAATCTCTTGTTCGAGCGTCCGCGGGCCACTGTTAGTCTAGTACAGTGGGGCGGCAACGTCTTACCGGGTCCGGACCTGCCATTGCGGGCAGCCGGACGCCGCTTCCGGGCCGGGGAGCCCATGCCCATGCGCACAACGATCCCGCTGCCATCTCAGCCCGCGCCCGTGCACTTGA
>DASWZM010000232.1:0-3410 GCA_036404455.1 Occallatibacter sp.
CAAGATCGATCGCAGGCAGATCCCGCAGTTGTGCGGCTCCTGCCACTCGAATCCGGCCTACATTCGCCAGTTCAACCCCAGCCTGCGCACTGACCAGTTGGACCAGTACCACACCAGTATGCACGGCAAGCGCCTCGCGGCTGGAGACACCAAGGTTGCCGTATGCACGGATTGTCATAGCGTCCACGATCTGAGGTCGCCCAGCGATCCCCGTTCCACGGTGAACCCCGTCAACGTGGCCAAGACCTGCTCGCGCTGCCACTCTGACGCGGATTACATGAAGCAGTACGGGATTCCCACCGATCAGTTCGCGAAATACAGCACCAGCGTCCACTACGACGCGATGGTGGTGCGCGGCGATCTGAGCGCGCCCACCTGCACCACCTGCCATGGAAACCATGGCGCGGTGCCGCCCGGAGTCGATAAAGTTCAGAACGTGTGTGCGACCTGCCACGCCTTCCAGGCCCAGATGTACGAAAAGAGTTCGCACAAGCAGGCGTTTGAAGCTGCCTCTCTTCCAGGATGCGTCGTCTGCCACAGCAACCACGGCATCCAGCTTCCATCCGACGCCATGCTGGGTACCGGTCCCGCCGGCGTCTGCATGAGGTGCCATACCGCGGGCGACCATTGCGATCGGGCAAGGGCGGAAATCCTGAGTAACCTGACTGAATTGGACGGAGCCATCAAGGACGCCGACCAGGCTCTGCGGCTGGCCGAGTCTTCCGGAATGGAGGTGAGCGAGGCTCGCCTCGGACAGGATCAGGCGCGTGATTCGCTCACCAAAGCGCGCGTCACCATCCATAGCTTCCAGACGGCGTTGGTGAATGAGGAAGTTCAAGCCGGCATGAAGATCGCCGCCGCGAACCTGAAAGCCGGGAAGGACGCGATGGTTGAGCGCAACTATCGCCGCATTGGGCTCGGCATATGTCTCATCGCCATCGCGTTCATGTTGGTTGGGCTTTGGCTGTACATCAGGAAGTTGGAGAGTTAGAGCATTTCTCCTTTAGATGGACCTTGGCTTCCGGCTGGGGCTCGCACCTGCAACCCCTCGGTTAATAGGTGCCGGGGAGCCAATTTCTATAGATGGCTGCCGTTGCATGTAGAGTGCCTGGAATGCGGCGCCGGCCGCATCATCCTGGTGGACGCTGCGGCGGACAGCAACCCTCCCGGGAACCGTTACCAGCACCACGCCGCGCTTCTCGCGCGACTACACGCCTGCGCTTACCGCCCACAACATCGGCGTCCGCCGCCGCAGTCGAGCGGATTCTGGAGGAACTCGAAGCCAACCCTCCAACCAGCCTGCCTGGGGAGCAAGGTGCTGCGCGATAGACCTGCGGTTTCCTCCTGCTGCTTTGCGTAAAGCCACCTTGCTCGGCCCAAATCCATATCTCGCTCAGGCGGACTCTCAAAAACAGCATTTGCTTTTTCCCAATGCCCGCAGTTATCATCTCCATATGAAAGAGAACCCTTGTTGTCGCCTCTGTCCGCCGCTTCGCGCGCACAGGTGACCTGGGTCTGAAAGACTGATCGAATTCCAAGGTTTCCGAGAGCCCGCGATACAGCCCTGCTGCCGCGGGCTTTCTGTTTCTGCCCCAAAAAGGAAAAAATGGCGCCAATTCTTGAAGCAAAAGAGACCAAAGCCCAACGCGCTGAACGCCTGAAGCGCGAAAAGAACCCGTGGGAAGCCTTTGACGAGGTCCGCGCCTTCGCCCGTGCCGGCCGCTCCAGCGTCGTCCCCGAGTGGGCCTCCTACTACTTTAAGTGGTGGGGCATCTACACGCAGGGCGATGGCGTTGGCGCCACCGGCGGCAAGGGCGGCGAGGGCCTTGCCTCCGACTATTTCATGATGCGCATCGCCATCCCCAACGGCATCGTCTCCGCCAAACAGCTTCGCGTCATCGGCTCGCTCGCGCGGAAATACGCCCGCAACCTGGCCGACATCACGGTTCGCCAGAACATCCAGCTTCACTGGCTTACCATCGAATCGCTCCCGGAAGTGGTGGACGCTCTCCATGCGGTTGGACTCTCGCCCCAAGGCGCCTGCGGCGACGTGGTGCGCAACGTGACCGGCTGTCCCCTGGCCGGAGTCGCCGCCGATGAGCTCATTGACGCCTCGCCGCTCGTCGCTCAGATTGCACATCTGCTCACCGCAAACTCTGCGTTCTATAACCTGCCGCGCAAATTCAAGATCTCCGTCACCGGCTGCCCCTCCTGGTGCGCCTATCCCGAGATCAACGACATCGGCCTCACCGCCGTGAAGCACAACGGCGAAGTCGGTTTCTCGCTCCGCGTCGGAGGCGGTCTCTCCGCCGACCCGCATCTCGCCGTCCGCCTCGATGCCTTTATCCTCCCTGACCAGGCCCTCCGTGTGGTTCGCGCCGTAACTGAAATCTTCCGCGACCAGCAGGGCCTGCGCGAAAGCCGCGACCGCGCCCGCCTCAAACATCTCTTTCTTAAGGAGGCTTGGACCGCCGGCAGCTTCCTGGCCGAACTCCAGTCCCGTCTGGACTTCACGCTATTGCCCGCCGCACCCGAGCAACCACCCATCGATGTCTTCCGCGACCATGCCGGCATTCACCCCCAACGCCTGCCGGGCCTCAGCTACGTCGGAATCACGGTCCTTCGCGGCCGGATGACTGGAGAGCAGTTGGAGGCTGCCGCGGATCTAGCCGAGCGCTTTGGCAGCGGAGCCCTGCGCACCACCGTCTCCCAAAACCTGCTGTTCATCGACATTCCCTCCCGCAAGGCCGCCGAGTTGGTCCGTGAGCTTGCTCAGATCGGTCTCCAGGTCGAGGGATCCCCGTTCTGGCGCGGCGCCGTCGCATGCACAGGCACAGAGTTCTGCAAGCTGGCCATTACTGAGACCAAAGGCTTCACGCGCTGGCTGGTCGACGAACTCGAAGAGCGCCTGCCTGAATTTGACCAGCAACTCAAACTGAACGTGACCGGCTGCCCCAACAGTTGCGGCCAGCACTGGGTCGCAGACATCGGCATCGAGGGCAAGAAGATCAAGCTTGATGGCAAGCTCACTGACGCTTACTACTTTTGCCTCGGTGGTGCGGTGGGCCAGCACGCGGCAATCGCTCGTCCGGTCGGCTATCGCTGCCCTGCGCCGCTCGTTCCCGAAGCCATCGAGCGCCTGCTCCGTCAATACCTGGCAAGCCGTCACCCTGAGGAGAACCTGCGTGCCTGGTTCAGCCGCCATTCCAATGAGGAACTCCGTGCTCATCTGGCCGGCGAAGTTCTAACCGCCGTTGAACGCGACGTTCCTGCCGGCCCCGTCCCGCACGGCGTCGCGGATTAACTCGTTTTGCAAGGGCGCGGCCGGGTACCGGGGCACCCTTCAGGGTCGGGGTGCCGCTTTCGCCCGGCCCACAAATCTGGGTGCCCCATCCTTGCGATTCTTTCTA
>DASWZM010000233.1:0-7245 GCA_036404455.1 Occallatibacter sp.
CCGCCTTACTCCGCAAAGAAGATTGCCGGAACGCCGGCTTACAAGCTTGCTCGCGAGGGCAAGGCGGTGGAACTCAAAGCGGCGAAGGTCCGCATCGCGAGCTTTGAGGTCACCGGGCTGGAGGGCGCCGAAGCGGCTTTCGAGATGAGCATCAGCGCGGGTGGATATGTGCGTTCGGTGGCGCATGAGCTGGGGCAGAATCTGGGCTGCGGGGCGCATTTGAGCCGGCTAAGGCGGACGCAGGCGGGCGTGTTTACGCTGGACGAGGCGCACACGCTGGAAGAGTTGGAAGCGCTGGCCGGGAACGTGGAGGCGCTTGAGGAGTTATGCGTGCATCCGCGCAGCCTGTTGCCGGAGATGCCTGCGGTTACTGGCGACTTACAGGCACTGGCACGGCTGCGGAACGGCGCACAGGCCAATCTGCCGGAGTTTTCGCGGGCGGCGATGGTGAAGGTGTTTGCAGGGCAGCGGGAGCTGGTGGGGATTGCAAAGCGGGTGGCGGGGACGCTGTTTCAGCCGGTGGTGGTGATGGGGTGAGAACAGAGATCAGGGGTCAGAGATCAGTTCTATTGCAGTGATCCGGACTTCTGTGGCGGATTTCTGAATTGAGGTCTATTGTTTCCCACCTTTGCGACAGAACGAAGTCGGACCCAGAGGGTGGCCCGAGGGGCACGGGGCGTAGTTGCTGATCTCAGATTTCTTACCCCTGATCTCTGCTCTCAGTTACTTGTGGAGCAGGGGTCTGAGAGCGGGGAACAGGGTGTTGGCGATGATGTCGGAACCTTTGGCGGTGGGGTGGATGCCGTCCTGCTGGATGGTGCCGGGAACGTGGATCAGGTCTTTGTAAATCATGGGGACAAAGGCGGTGTGGTGCTTCGCTGCGAGATCGCGGAAGACCTGATCGAAGGCCTGGATGTAGTCCTGGCCGTAGTTGGGCGGGAGGGTGATGCCGGCGAGCAGGATTTTGATGTGCGCGTTTTCGAGCGTGGTCAGGACCTGGTCGAGGTTTCGCCGGGTCTGGTCGGGGGGCAGGCCGCGGAGGCCGTCGTTGCCGCCGAATTCGACGATGACAATCTCGGGGTGGAGAAGCAGGATGGAGCGGAGGCCGGCGACGGCGTCCTTGGTGGTGGCGCCGCTGGTGCCTTGATTGTTGACCGTGTAGTGGTAGCCGTGAGTGTCGAGATCCCGCTGCAGGGCGTCGGGATAAGACTGTCCGGTCTGAAGGCCGTAGCCGGCGGTGATGCTGTCACCGTAGCAGACCAGGACGGGCCAGCCGGCGGCCAGGAGCGGGCCGGCGAGAAGCAACAACCATAGCGAAACGATAAGTCGACGGCGAACGTCCACATGAGAAGTGTATCAATGGGGTAGGGCGGGGACCAGGAACCCCATCGAGAACAAACCGGTCGATGGGGATCCGGCGGGAACAGGGAATTGACGAGGACAATCAGGAGGCTGGCGGGTGATTGAGGTTCGCGATGCAAAGAAGTGGATTCAGAACGGGGCGCGGCGGGTGGAGATTCTGAGGGGGATCTCCCTCGTCATTCCAGCCGGGCAGTTTGTGGCCATTGTGGGGGCGAGCGGGAGCGGGAAGAGCACGCTGCTGGGGCTGCTGGCGGGGCTGGATACGCCGAGTTCGGGCGAGATCTGGCTGGATGGCGTGCCAATTCACAATCTGGCCGAGGCGGAGCTGGCTGAAGTGCGGGGAAAGAAGATCGGGTTCGTTTTTCAGTCCTACCAACTGATTGCGACGCTCACGGCTTTGGAAAATGTCTTGCTGCCGTATGAGTTGAACCTGGAGGGCAGCGGCCTGGGGCAGGCGCGGCGGCTGCTGGACGAGGTTGGGCTCAAGGAACGGGTGGATCACTACCCGGTGCAGCTCTCGGGAGGGGAACAGCAGCGTGTGGCGCTGGCGCGGGCGTTTGTGGTGGAACCGCCGATTGTGATGGCCGATGAGCCTACGGGAAATCTGGATTCCGCGAACGGGCGGCTGGTGCTGGATTTGTTGCTGGAGCGGAATCGCAAGGCGGGGACGACGCTGGTGCTGGTGACGCACGACCCGGAAGTGGCCAGCAGGGCGGACAGGAAAATTGTGCTGCGCGATGGGATGGTGGTGGAAGACAGCTTGCCGTTTACGGGGCCGTTGACGGGGGAGGGACCGACCGCTCAAGAAGCTAAAGATGGCCAGATTTCGAGTGAAGACACCGAAGGGCAAACCTCAGGGGCCAAAGCCCCCGTCGATTCGGCCCACTTGATTGTCGGGGTTAAACCCCCGACCTACCAGTCCCACGTCGATTCGGGCTGGGTCAATGTACGGGCTGAAGCCCGTACCCTTCAAGGATGCTGCGGACCTTTTGGGCTCAGGCTTTGCAGTCGAGCAGGCGCAGAATGGCTAAGCGGGCGTTGAGCTGGAAACGCGCTGGGGCCATTGGCTGGCGGGATTTGAAGTCCGCGCCTGGCAAGTTTGGCTTTGTGGTGCTGTCAGTGGCTGTGGGGGTTGCGGCGCTGGTGGGAGTGCGGGGCTTTAGCGAGAGCTTCCGGCGGACTTTGAGTACGGAAGCGCGGTCGCTGATGGCCGGGGACCTGAGCGCGCGTCTGTTTCACGAGCCAACCGCAGAGGAACAGGGCAAAATTGCGGCGATCTTGCAGCAGGGAGCCGGCGGGATTCGCTCGACATGGGTGACGGAGACCATTTCGATGGCTTCGGTGCCGCCGGACCCGGTTCCGCTGCTGGTCTCGCTGAAGGCCGTGGACCCGGCCGAGTATCCCTACTACGGGACGGCTGAGTTGGAGCCGGCAATGAGCCTGGAGCAGGCTCTGCAGGGCGATTCGGCGGTGGTGGCCGAGGAGTTTCTGATCCGGCTGAACGCGCAGGTGGGGCAGACGCTGCGGCTGGGCGGGCGGAACTTCAGGATTGCGGCGGTACTGAAGGAAGAGCCGGACCGAATCACGGCCGGCGCGGGGCTGGGGCCGCGGGTAATGATTTCGCGGGCGGCGCTGGAGCGGACCGGGCTGGTGGCGCCGGGGAGCAGAGCGAGCCAGCGGCTGCTGATGAAGCTGCCGGAGAAGGATGCGCCGGGCCTTGCGGCGGGAGCTGCGTCCGTGGTGGACCCGGTGGGAATGCGGAAGCAACTGGAGGAGGCGCTGCCCGACGCGCAGGTAATGGATTTTCGCGAGGGCAATCCGGCGCTCAGCCAGGGGCTGGACAATTCGACCGCAATTCTGAGCCTGATCTGCCTTGTGGCCATGGTGCTGGGGGCGATCGGGGTGGCCATGGCGATGCATGCTCACCTTGAGCAGCGGATGGATATGCTGGCTATTCTGAAGGCCGTGGGCGCGGGATCGGGTGACTTGCTGCGGATTTTTCTGCTGCAGACGCTGGGGCTGGGGCTGGCCGGAGGTGTGCTGGGCGTGGCTGCGGGCGTGGGCGTAATGGCCGCGCTGCCGGCGGTGTTTGGAAAGCTGCTACCGGTTCATGCGGTGCTCGAGGTCCCTTGGCGGTCGGCGTTGGCGGGGCTGGGAACGGGACTGCTGACCACGCTGCTGTTCTGCTTGCCGCCACTTTTGGATGTGCGCGCGGTGAGGCCGGTCCTGGTGTTGCGGAGGCTGGTGGAGCAGGGGCCTGAGGGGATTGGCGGCTTTTTTGCGCGCTGGTGGGCGCGGCGGCTGCAACTGGGAATCTCCGTGGTGGTTGTGCTGGCGCTGGGGGGAATTGCGTGGGCGCTTTCGGACTCGGCCAAGGTGGGCGCCTGGTTTGCAGTCCTGTTTACGGCTGCGCTGGTGGTTCTGCTGGTGCTGGCTGCGGTCGCGCTGCGCACATTGCGCTTCCTTCTCAATCGTGTCCGGCTGCGGCTGCCTTCGTTTCTGCGTCACGGGCTGGCGAATCTCTACCGGCCGGGGAACCAATCGGCGGCGGTGCTGGCGGCGCTGGGGACGGGCGTGATGCTGATTCTGGCGGTTTACCTGATGCAGGCGGCGCTTCTGCGCGATTTGCGAGAGACCGCATCGCCGAAGCTGCCCAATATCTTCCTGGTGGATGTAGCGACCGGCGAGGTTGCCGGAGTGAAAGAGTTTTTCCAGCATCAGGCTGGTGTGAGCCAGGCGCTGGACCTGATGCCGGTGGTGACGGGTCGGTTCATTTCCATCAACGGACAGCCGGTGGAGCAACTGAAGGGGCAGCACTTTCCGCGGCGGATGCTGGAGAATGCGGAGTTGAGCTGGGCCGATGCGGCGCCTGCCGGCGACAAGGTGACGCAAGGCAAGTGGTGGACGAATGGGGGCGCGGCCGAGCTGGCGATCGGCGAAGGCGTGGCGCAGCGGCTGCACCTGGGCGTGGGGTCGGCGGTGGAACTGGAGACTGGCGGGACGGTGCGTGCGCTGAAGGTTGCCGCGATTTATCGAGCGGACGGGCAGCACCTGGGGATGCGGGTTGCGTTTGTGCTGCCGTCGGGGCAGCTGAAGGACGAGGCGGCGACGTGGTACGGCGGGGCGCACATCGATCCGAAACAGGTGGCGGCGATGGAACGGGCGCTGTTTCAAGCCTATCCGTCGATTACGGTTATTAACCTGGCCGATGTACTCGACCGGATCGAGAGCGTGGTGGATCAGATCACGTTCGTGGTGCGCTTTCTGGCCGGTTTCTCGATCTTTGCGGGGTTGATGATTCTGGCATCGAGCATCGCGAGCACGCGGTTCCGGCGCATGCAGGAGGCGGTGGTGCTGAAGACGCTGGGGGCCACCCGGATGCGGATCGTGCGCACCTTCAGCGTGGAGTTCAGCGTGCTGGGGTTGCTGGCCGGCTCAGTGGGCGTGGTGTTTGCGAATCTGCTGACGCGGGTGCTGTTGCGCAAGCTGGAAGTGGGCTTCCACATCGAGTGGTTCGCCACGCTGATTGCGCTGGTGGGGACGGCGGTGCTGGCGACGACGACGGGGTGGATTGCGAGTTACCGGATCCTCGGGTTGCGGCCGCTGGAAGTGCTGCGCGAGGAGTAGAAGCCACAATGATATGTTTGCCCAGGTTTCAAATCGAGACCTGGGCACGCGGCATATTTGGCTGGCTTGATGCGCCACGGCTGCGGCCCCGCCCTGTCAAGGCCAAAGGCCGCTTCCATGGAAACAGTAAAGCTTCAGAGAACGTCGGATCTACCTGGCTTTTGTTGGTGCGAGCACTCTTAGGGATAACTGCGATAAGGCTGACGGCAACTAAAAATCCCATGAATAGCCGAAGCCGCAAAATCAGCAGAATACGCCCAAATCGAAAAGGAGCTGTCATCACTCTCTAAATCTGCATCTGAATGAGAATGAGGAAGCCGCCGATCCCCAATTCCTCCTCAGTTCCGCGCTGGGATGGAGGGTGGCGGACAAAAGAGATTCACGTTAGACATTAAGGTTTCGCCAAGAATTGCCGATAGAGCCACTCAACGAGCTTTTCCGGGGCAAGGAGAAAAGCAATGCCCATGAAATCAGCATTATTCGTCTTCGCGTTGAGTTTTCTGGCGTTAGGTCCAGCTCCCAGGGCCGCCGTGGCGGCCACTGCCAGCGCCTCATTTGCTGTCACCGCGACGGTTCAGGCAGGCTGCCGGGTCTCCGCATCTTCCATGGGGTTGGGAACCTATACCGGCGCGGCAATGAACGCCGCGCCCGCCGTCGCGGTCAACTGCACCCTCCCCACACCCTACAATGTCGGCCTCAGTGCAGAAATGGCGTCCGGGGCCACCGTGGCCACCCGGGAGATGACCGGTCCTGGTGCGGCCTTGCTGGGTTATGCGCTCGCCTCAAATTCCCAGAGAGCTGTCAATCGGGGTCAGATTTTGGGCACCGGTACGGTGGCCGGGACTGGCAACGGTTCCGCCCAGGGGCTCTGGGTCCCTGGCCAGATTTCGGCGGGGCAGTTCGCCGCTGCCGGCGGCTACGCCGATACGATTACCGTCACCGTAACCTATTGACAGATAGCGCTTTCACCAAGGAACGCCACAGGGATCGCTGCCGTCTTCTTAACTTAAAATACCCCCTACCGCAGTCGTCGCCGGTAATCTGTCCAAAGGCCCATGGTAACCCTTTTTTACTCTTTTTGTGTACTATCCGGGTCCGTCCATGGCCACCCGAAATCCACTAAAGTACTATAGAAATCAACATCATCGAGCGATATGGTCCAGATACAGACAGTGAATTGCCGGGCCTGAGCTTAGCTGGAAATTGCCCACCCCTGAGAATTCATTGTTCTGACTGCGACGCAACAAACGCAGGAGACAATTTTCAGCACGCGGTGGCATATGATTACAGAGTGGTACAAAAAGCTCGACTACTCTGATTCAAAATTGCCTGATTCAGCCAATAACTGATCCTGTTTGACTTCTCGTCGGACGGCCGTAAATCACAATTTTCAACATGTGCCGTATGAGGAGTCATCACAATGAAGTTCTCAAATGCTATCAAGTCCGCACTGCCCGTCGCCGTTCTTGGATTCCTGGCGCTGGGTCTGACCTCCACACCAGCCGCTGCAACAACCAGCAACACCACCTTCCAGGTCACCGCAAGCGTGGTAGCCACCTGCTCGATCAGCGCCAGCGCACTGCCGTTCGGAGCCTACACTGGCGTGGCACTCAGCAACTCGACCACCGTTTCGGTTTATTGCACCAACACCACGCCTTACAACGTGGGCCTTGATGCAGGCTTGTCGGGCGGCACGGTAACCACGCGAGCGATGAAGAGCGGTGCTAACAAGCTGAACTATTCGCTGACCTCAGACAGTGCAGGCCTTGTCAACTGGGGTAACACATCTGGTAGCTGGGTAGGCGGAACCGGCAGCGGGTCTGCGCAATCGATCACGGTCTACGGCCAGGTTCCCGCTTTGCAACCTCTAACTATCGGTACTTACACCGATACGATCACCGCGACGGTCAACTACTAAACGTTAGCCGCACTAAAAAACGGGGCCACAATGATCTCATACCGCCGCATAGCAGCCCACGCGCTCGCCGCCATTCTCTTCGTTCTTCTGACGGGTTTGGCGGCCGAAGCGCAGTCATTGTCGGTTCTGCCTGTAAACATTTTCCTTTCGCCCGGCGAGAAGGCCACGACCATGACGGTGACCAACCAGGGGACCAGCCAGACCGCCATTCAGATTCGCGCCTTCGCCTGGAATCAGCAAGGGGACGACGACCAGCTCACGGCCTCGAACGAAGTGGTGGTGAGTCCGCCGCTTGCCTCGATTGCACCGGGGGCCAAACAGGTCGTACGCCTCATTCT
>DASWZM010000234.1:0-4565 GCA_036404455.1 Occallatibacter sp.
AGTCCCTATTCCCTAGTCCCTGGTCCCTGTTTACTGATTCACCCCACTGGCCAGAAACCCGCCATCCACCGCAATTACCTGGCCCGTCACAAACGAAGCCGCCTCCGACGCCAGAAAAATCGCCGCTCCGGCCACTTCCCGCGCCTCGCCAAACCGTCCCATCGGCGTGCGCAGAATCAGCTCCTCTCCGCGTGGCGTCCCTTCGATCAGCTTCGCGTTCATCGGCGTCGGGAAAATCCCCGGCGCAATGGCATTCACGTTCACGCCCTTCCGCGCCAACTCCACCGCCAGCGACCGGGTCAGCGACGCCACCCCCGCCTTGCTTGCCGAGTAAGCCGCCACCTCATGAAAACTCACAAACGAAGACAGCGAAGCGAGATTGACAATCCGCCCATACCCCACCCGCACCATCGTCGCCCCGAAGATTTGGCAGGCTCGCAGCGTTCCCGTCAGGTTCGTCTCCATCACCCGCCGCCAGTCGGTCTCGTCCAAATCCAGCGCCGGCCCCTTGTGGGTAATCCCGGCCGCGTTCACCAGAATATCCACCTGGCCGAACTCCCTCACCACCGCATCGTGCAGCGCCTGCAACTGGACCCGGTCCACCACGTCGCTGGTCACGCGCAATGAGCGCCGTCCCAACGCCTCAATCTCCGCCGCTGCCTTCTCCACCTGTTCCTGCCGCCTTGAGCTAGCCACCACGTCGGCTCCGGCTTCCGCCAGACCCAGCGCAATCGCGTGGCCAAGGCCGGTCGTCCCGCCGGTCACCACCGCCGCCCTTCCACTCAAATCGAAAAGTCCCAGGCTCATCGATGGCTCTCTCTACCACGCTCTCATTCCGACGCTTTTCCGCCGCCGTTCTCTCCTCGTCCCATCCAGGCCGCGCTCATCCCTTCCATCGCCCAACCCAGAAACATTATCATGTAAGCCGATTTACCCGCGTCTTTGGCAGTCGCACCGTGCCTTTGCGCCAATGCGATACAGTGTCAATGAAAGCGCCTCATGCCATGAACCCTCTCCTCCTGCCCGATTCTCCCCGCCGCTGGGACTGCCTCTCGCTCGGCGAAGTCATGCTCCGCCTCGATCCCGGCGACACTCGCATCCACACCACCCGCCACTTCCAGGTCTGGGAAGGCGGCGGCGAATACAACGTGGCCCGCGGCCTGCGCCGCTGCTTCTCGCTGCGCACCGCCATCGCCACCGCTCTGGCCGACAACCCCGTTGGCCGCCTGGTTGAAGACCTCATCCTCCAGGGTGGCGTCGATCCCTCCCTGATCAAATGGGTTCCTTATGATGGCGTCGGCCGCACCGTCCGCAACGGCCTCAACTTCACTGAGCGCGGCTTCGGCGTCCGCGCCGCCGCCGGCTGTTCCGACCGCGGCCTCACCGCCGTCAGCCAGCTCAACCCCGGCGACTTCGACTGGGAATCGATCTTCTCAGCGCCGCACGGCTCCCGCTGGTTCCACACCGGCGGCATCTTCGCCGCGCTCTCCGCCTCCACCGCCCAGGTAGCCTCCGAAGCCATTTGCGCCGCACGCCGCCACGCAACCCCCGTCTCCTACGACCTCAACTTCCGCGACTCCCTCTGGAAGTCCATCGGCGGCAAGCCCAAGGCCCAGGAAGTCAACCGCGAACTGGTCCGCAAAGTCGACCTGCTCCTCGGCAACGAAGAGGACTTTTCCGCCATGCTCGGCGTAGCCATCAAAGGCGTCAGCAACGACTTCACCGAGCTGCCCATTGCCGGATACGAAGAAATGCTCCGCGAAGTCGCCGCCGCTTACCCCAACCTTGAGCTCATCGCCAGCACTCTTCGCACCGCCTCGACCGCCAGCCGAAACGCCTGGGGCGCCATCGCGCTCTACGAAGACAAAATCGTCCACGTCCCCCAGCGCGACATCGACATCTACGACCGCGTCGGCGGCGGCGACAGCTTTGCCTCCGGCCTCATCTACGGCCTGCTCGCCGGCAAGCCCATCGACTGGGCCCTCCGCTGCGGCGTAGCACACGGCGCGCTCGCCATGACCACCCCCGGCGACACCAGCACCGCCACCCTCGCCGAAGTCGAACGCCTCGTCAAAGGCGGCTCCGCCCGCATCGCCCGATAGCTCCATCGGACCATGGAGGAAAGAAGAATGCTCGAATCCACAGCGCAAACCCTCGAACGCGTCGGCCTCATTCCCGTCCTTCGCGCCCGCAACGCCGGCCAGGCTCACGCCGTCGTCCAGGCCATGCTCGCCGGCGGCGTCACTGTTGTCGAAGTCACCATGACCGTCCCCGGAGCCGTCGATGTCCTTCGCGAACTCAACCGCGAATACTCGGGCCAGCTCCTCCTCGGCTCCGGCACCGTCACCACCGCCGACCAGGCCGCAGCCACCATCGAAGCCGGCGCCGAATTCGTCGTCAGCCCCAGTTTTCATCCTGAAGTAATTGCCAAAACCCGCGCTCTTGGCAAGCTTTCCATCCCGGGCGCGCTCACCCCCACTGAAGTCATCACCGCCTGGAACGCGGGTGCCGGCTACGTAAAAATCTTCCCCTGCTCCGCAATGGGCGGCGCCAGCTACCTCAAGTCGCTACTCGCCCCATTCCCGCATCTCAAACTCATTCCCACCGGCGGCGTCACGCTCGAAACTGCTGAAAGCTTCATTCGCGCCGGAGCCCGCGCCCTCGGCGTAGGCAGCGACCTCGTCAACCTCGCCGCCATCGACGCCGGAACCCCCGACGTCATCACCGAAACCGCCCGCGCCTATCTGAAAGTCCTGGTAGAAGTCCGCAAACAGTTGCATCCTGCAAATTAAACCGTCCTTCGACGAATAAACGAAAAACATCGAGGTCCCAACATGCTTTCCAACAACTTCTGGTACGGATTCGCAATAGGCATCGGCCTGGTCTTCTTTGTATTCATCGTCTCCCGGCTGTTTGTGCGCGCTCGCTCGAAGAAAGACAGCGATTCATAAACCCCAACGCCGCGCAATGCCAATCATCCCCACACCCAACTTTGTGAGCTGGCGCGCGCAAGGTATACTTCCCCTGCCCATAGAATTGGGCCGAACCTCCTGCCATGACCCCCACGACACGGTCGAATCTTGAATCTCCCGCGGCCCAAAGCCAAATCCAGACCCACGCACAGCCATTTCGTCTCGATAACCGCCACGCCCTCGTCACCGGCGGCGCCAGCGGCATCGGTGAAGCCACCGTCAAGGAACTCGCCCGCGCCGGCGCCTTCGTCTGGATTGCCGACATCGACCTCGCCGCCGCCGAAACGGTGGCCAACTCCGTCGGCGCCGCCCAGGTCCTCCATCTGGACGTCACCAGTCCCAGTTCTATCGCCGCCGCCGCAGCCCGCCTCACCCGCCTTGACATCCTGGTCAACAACGCCGGCATCGGCCATGTAGGCTCCATCGAAGCCACCGAACCCGAAGACTTCGACCGCCTTCTCAACGTCAACGTCCGCGCCGTCTACCTTGTCACCCGCGCCTTTCTGCCTTTCCTCCTCGCAAACCAACCCGAAGAGGGGAAAAGCGCCCACGGCGCCATCGTCAACATCGCCTCCGTATCCGGTCTCGTCGGCATCAAGCAGCGCTTTGCCTACTGCACCAGCAAGGGCGCGGTCATCGCCATGACCCGTCAGCTCGCCGTCGATTACCCCAAGACCCTGCGCGTCAACGCCATCTGTCCCGGCACCGTCGAAACCCCCTTTGTCGAGGGCTATCTGGAAAAGTTCCACAAGCACAACAAGGAAGAGGTCCGCGCCGAACTCCGCGCCCGTCAGCCCATTGGCCGCCTCGGCCAGCCGGAAGAAGTCGCCTCCATGGTCCGCTACCTCGCCTCCGATGAAGCCGCCTTCATCACCGGCTCCCTCTTCACCATCGACGGTGGCTGGACAGCCGCCTGATCCTCTTCAGTCTTTTCATTCATCGATCGAATGAACGGAGAAGCAATGAAACTCGTAGCCTTTTCCACCGCCGACGGCCGCATCCGCCCCGGTTCCCTGCTGGACGATGGCGACCTCGTGATCGATCTCAGCGCCGCAGGCTATGCTGACACCCTCGCCGTTATCGCAGCAGGCCTGACCACGCCCGTGTCCGGCAACACCTACCCCGCCTATCCCCTCAGCGAAGTCCGCCTCCGCGCACCGCTCCTCAACCCGCCCCGCGTCTTCGCCATCGGCCTCAACTACCGCGATCACGCTAAAGAATCCGGCATGGCAATCCCCACCACCCCAGTCGTCTTCTTCAAGCTCCCCACCGCCATCATCGGCCCCGGCGAACCCATCGTCCTTCCCATCAACTCCTCCGAACCCGACTACGAAGCCGAATTCGCCTTCGTCATCGGACGCGGCGGCTATCGCCTTGCCGCCGATGAGTGGCGCAACCACGTCTACGGCTACACCATCGTCAACGACGTAAGCGCCCGCGACGTCCAGTTCGCCACCTCCCAGTGGTCCATGTCCAAGAGCTTCACCACTTTCTGCCCCCTCGGCCCCGCCATCGTCACCGCAGACGAGATTGCCGACCCGCACGCGCTCGCCATCGGCCTCACCATCGACGGCGAAGTCCTGCAAAGCTCCA
>DASWZM010000235.1:0-6017 GCA_036404455.1 Occallatibacter sp.
CCCTTCCACCGCCCAAGCCGGTACACTAGACTCAGGACCCTTCCCATCTGGACGCGCCCCGTGCAGCCGCTCATCGACAAACTGAATCCCGAACAGCGCGCCGCCGTTGAGGCCACGGAAGGTCCGTTGCTCATCCTCGCCGGCGCCGGCTCCGGCAAAACCCGCGTCATCACCAGCCGCATCGCCTGGCTCATCCGCGAAAAAGGCGTCGCCCCCGACTCCATCCTCGCCGTCACCTTCACCAACAAGGCCGCCAATGAAATGGCCGAACGCGTCGACCGCCTCCTCGGCCACTCCTTCCTCTCGAAGCCTCTCATCTCCACCTTCCACTCCCTCTGCGTGCGACTGCTGAGGCGCGACATCGAAGCCCTGAAGGTCGGCGGCGAAGGCCTCACCCGCTCCTTCGCCATCTACGACGAAAACGACCAGCAGGCCATCGTCAAGCAGGTCATGCGCCGCATGGGGCTGGACACCAAGCAGCTCACCCCTCGGGCAGTTCTCGGCCGCATCTCCTGGGCCAAGAATCACATGGTCGATCCCCAGGAGTTCTACCTCGCGTCAAAAGATCCCAACAGCGAGCGCATCGCCCACATCTACCAGAGCTACCGCGCCGAACTGCGCAAGAACAACGCCCTGGACTTCGACGATCTGCTGCTTGAAGCCGTCCGCCTGCTCAAAGTGTCGAGCGAAGCGAGAGAGCGCTACCAGCGCCGCTATAGTTATCTGCTCGTCGACGAGTACCAGGACACCAACCGCCCCCAATACGAGCTGATGAAGCTGCTGGCGGGCGAGCAAAAAAACGTCTGCGCCGTGGGCGACGAGGACCAGAGCATCTACTCCTGGCGGGGCGCCGACATCCGCAACATTTTGGAGTTTGAAAAGGACTTCCCCAATGCCCGCATCGTCCGCCTGGAGCAGAACTACCGCTCCACGCAGATCATCCTTGAAGCGGCCGGGGCCATGGTCGCCAATAACATCCGCCGCAAGGGCAAGAAACTCTGGACCGATCGCCAGGGCGGCTCGCTGATCGGCTACTATGAGGCCCCCGACGGCGAAAACGAAGCCCTCTTCATCGCCGACCGCATCCAGACGTTTCTCCGCCAGGCGGACTCCTCCGAAGGTCAAAACCCCGGAGGGGCTCACTGCGCCGTGCTCTACCGCACCAACTCCCAGTCCCGCCTGGTCGAGGAGGCGCTGCGCCGCTACAACATCTCCTACACCATGGTCGGCGGATTCAGCTTCTACGAGCGCGCCGAGATCAAGGACCTGCTCGGCTACCTGCGCCTCATCCGCAACCCCCACGACTCCATGGCCTTGCAGCGCGTCATCAACACCCCCGCTCGCGGCATCGGCAAAACCACTCTCGAAACCCTCGAGCGGCTGGCTTTGGAAACCGGCCAGTCAACCTGGGACGCCCTCGCCGCCGCCCTCCAGAACCGTCTCATTCCCACCCGCGCCCTCATTGCCCTCGAGTCCTTCCGCCAGCTCATCCTCGACGCCCAGGCCATGATGGACCCCGACTTCGCCGGCAAGCTTTCCGCCGATGTCGCCGCCAGCGCGGAATCGGAGGAGGCCGACACCGGCTTCGATTTCGGAGCGGCCACAGCAGACTCAGCCAGCGCGGAATCCGCCACGGGCTTCGACTTCGGAGGCAACGATGGTGACCAACTCCCGCTGCTCGACGCCACCAGTTTCCCGGCTTTCGCGAAGGCCACCCGCCCCTTTCTCACCATGCCAAAACAAGCGGCAGGACCGGATCGGCCGGCATCCAAGCCCAATCATGCCCCCCAGCCTGCACCAGCCCCAAAAACAATAGAGATTTCCCTTGCAGGCAAGACGTGGCTAGTAAGCGAAACAGCGTATGACAAACTGCAACACAGGTTGCAATCCCTGGGAAAAAGGGCCGCCAGCATAGGGGCGAGTGCGCCCAGAACTGACGTCACGAGCAGAGAACCGTTGAAGATCGCCATCTTTTTCGATCCCTTGCGGATCAGCGGGTGGGAGATGATCGGGGTCATTCATAACGTCAAAGGAGAACACGAGATCGAGCAAGTCGGGGAAGGAACAATTCCTGATAAGTATCTGCGGGATCCAGAGAATTGCGAGCACTGCAATAAGCGGATAAGAAGGAATCATACATTCATCCTTAAACACAAGGACGGCAGCTTCAAGCAAGTCGGGAGCAATTGCATCCATGAGTTTCTGGGCGAGAAGCCAGAGGTCAGGAAATTCGACAAACCTGAGATATGGAGATTCAATTCGGAAGCAACTCAACAGCTAATGACGGACCTCGATGATTTGCTAAAACGCGATCTTGAAGCTCGTGTCCTTGTTTCATCTGAAAGGATTGAAGAGCCGGGCAAGGAGATCACGGCGACCCTCGAATCAGATGAATCAGATGAAGAGGCCATCCCGGGGTTTCGCAGTCCTGGTGACGCTGCCACCCTCCCCGAGCTGATAAAGTTCATCATCGACCGCACCGGCTACATCAAGGCTCTGGAAACCGAAGGCTCCCCGGAAGCCTTCAGCCGCATTGAAAACCTGAAGGAATTGGCCAACGCCGCCCACGACGCTGAAGCCCGCGGCGAGACCCTGGCCGAGTTCCTGGACCACGCCGCCCTGGCCTCCGACACCGACCAGTTCGATCCCGACGCCCGCGTCACCCTCATGACCCTCCACGCCGCCAAGGGCCTCGAGTTCCCCCTCGTCTTTCTCGCCGGCCTCGAGGAAGGTCTCTTCCCCCACTCCCGCACCCTCTCGAACCCCGACGAGCTCGAAGAAGAACGCCGTCTCTGCTACGTCGGCATGACCCGCGCCATGAACACGCTCATCCTCACCCGCGCGCATTACCGAAGACGGTACGGCAACGACTCCCCGGAGGAGAGCGTTCCCTCCCGCTTCCTGGAAGAAGTCCCCACAAAGTTGGTCGAAAGCCTCGGCGGTCGCAGTCCCGCCTGGTCCACACCCGCCCGCAACACCTGGGCCACCGGCTACGGCCCCGCCCGCCGTCCCAGCCAATTCAGCGAATTCGCCGGCCAGCACTACAACTACGAAGACGAAAGCCAGGAATCTCACCGCCCCGCCGCGGCCAACGACAAGGGAATGGGAACCGGCAACAGAGAATTTGGAACCATCGCCAGAACCTCCTCCTCCAAACCCTTCGTCGCCTCCTGGATGACCGCCGGCGCCAAAACTCCTTCGTCCAGCCAGAGAACCAGTCCAGCCTTGCCAAGCCACAAATCCAGTCCGAAGGGTGAAACACAGGAAGCGCCGGAAGCGCACTCTATCGACAACATCGCCCGCTTCTTCGGAGGAAAGGCGGTTGGCGGCAAAGCGGGCCTCGGCAAACCCGGCGCATTCCCCCGCCCCGCCTCGTCCCGTCCGCCCATGGAAATCCCCGCATCCGCCGGCGCCGCGGGCCTCAGGAAAGGCCAGCGTGTCCGCCACTCGAAGTACGGCGAAGGGACCGTTCTCATGCGCGAAGGCGACGGCGAAGACGCCAAGCTCACCGTCCTCTTCTCCAGCCACGGCATGAAAAAACTGATGGAAAAGTTCGCCAATTTGCAAAAGCTATAATGTCTTCCATTCACAAGAGCCGGGTGTCCCACTTCACGATTCTGAGCGATCGGTTCCATGACATCCTTTACAGATTGTGTCGGAACCTGGCATGGCGAATCCTGGGGCGCCCATTCTTGTGATGGAATCCTGAGATGCGGGCCACCTGCCCAACAAAGTATCCAGCACCTGACCTCCAACGCCCTCTCCTTTCTACCGCAAATTGCCGGCAATTTCCGTTGCTCCGTCCATGGGTGCGTTTTTCCGGGTCAGCTCCAGAAAAAGCATTCTGCCGTCGGAGTAATATCCCTGTCCGGTGGCAGTTTGGGCGCTGAATACAGACTCCGCGCAATGCATGTACTCCGCGCGAGCAGGTTGCCATGTCTCGGCCAGGTTCTCGGCGATGAAGTCGCGCTCCGCATCCACATTTGGGTCGATTTTGTGAAAAATCCCAAACTTGTGCTTCACAACCTTGAGCGAGACGTCGTGCGTGGCCGCGCCAACCCACAGCGGAATGCCATCCACCTCACGATCTGTTTTCCAGATGCGCAGGTGGTGCCGCCGCGCCACGATCGACTTGGGGTCAGGCATCACGAATGAATAGTCCTGCGTCCTTCCAAAGACGTAAAGACGGTTCATTGGCAACTTCGTGTAGTGCATTCGCTGCCACATCAGACGCCAAACGATTTGAGGTAGGGACTTGTCCGCTTTTAGCCAACCGGCCCGCGCAAAGGCCACTTGTAAATCGTCTTCCCTGGCCATGAAGATCAGATTCAGCATATCGCCCTCGCGCCCTTCCCCATTCAGAACTCGAGGCGGCAGCAGGCTGATCATCTCGCTCAGTTCCGAGACACTTTCCCGCGATCTGGGCAGGTCCTCCGTCTCCACCGAAGAATCGTCCTTCGTGTACGCCGTCAGGTCTGCGCCTTTCAGAACCGTGCTTTCCCGGCCACGCGACAACAGGAACACCGGGGCGGCGGGCCAGTAAACTGCCACTGCGATGGCCATCTCCACTCCCATTCGAACGGTGCGCGATCTTCCTTTGAACTCCTTGCGCGCAACTAACCCGACACACTGGCCGGTAGTGAGCTGCACCGAATCGAGCTTGATAGTCACGTCGCCCCCCATGCCCAGGGGGCGCCTGCCTTTCACTCCGATGACCGAACCTATGGCCACGGTCCCTGTCCGTATTACTGTGAATCCTCCGATCACCACGTCTTTCACGACTGCAAAATCAAGACGGTCGCTCTTGTGCGTGTGCGCGGATGAGATAGTCTCCGCCAATTGAAGTTCCACGGGAGTGCCGCTCTTGATGAGGAGTGTAGGTGCGCTCACAGGCAGCCCCTGACCAAATAGGCCATGAGTAATTAGAAGGAAAAGCATGCATACCAGTGGGGTAAGGAAGGCCGCGCAGAACATGGAGGACTCCTCTTCTCTTAAGGCCGAACCTCCAACTCGCGTTGAGCTTTAGCCAATTCAAATTTGACCGTAGTTGAAGATGGTGAATCTATGCACAATTACACACTCCCCTCGTTTAGCCCTCATCGGCAGATGGCCCACATCGGAAATCCGGGTGTTCCAGATCTCGCCTTTGAGACCTGGGAGATGATGAAAGATTGCAAGCCAAAGCTCAAAGCCGCTGATTCAAGCCGTTCTCTCCGCCGCTGGCCGCGCACCCAGCCTCTTCGCCGTCTCCTCACCGTCAAGCACCCGAAACACACCCTCGGCCAGCGCCTGCAACTCATCCTCGCCCGGATAGACCCTGATCGGCGCAATCCATCCCACGTAACCGCTCAGCAGCTTCACCACTCTCTCCGAATACGCCATTCCGCCCGTCAGAAGTACCGCATCCACCTTCCCCTGGAGCAACGCCGCCATCGCCCCGGCCTCTTTCCCGATCTGGTAGATCATCGCCTCAAACACCTGCGCGGCCTCCGCATCTCCCGCATCGATCCGCCGCTCCACCTCCTTGAGGTCCCGCGTCCCCAGGTAAGCAAACAACCCGCCGTCTCCGAAGACCTGGCGGTCGAGCTCTTTCTGCGTGTACTTCCCGCCAAAGCACACCTTCACCAACTCCCGCACCGGCAGCCCACCCGTCCGGTCGGGGCCGAAAGGCCCCTCCTCGATGGTGTTGCTGTCGATCATCCGCCCTTCCCGGTGCGCCGAGACGGTAATCCCGCTGCCCATGTGCGCCACGATCAGCCGCAGCGTCTCGTACGCCCGCCCCTGCTCCCGCGCAAACCGCCGCGCCACAGCCTTGGTGTTCAGAGCATGGCCGATGGCGGTCCGCTTCACCAGGGGCGAGCCTGTGAGCCGCGCGCAATCCTGCCACTCGTCCACCGTCACCGGGTCAACAATGTAGGCGTTCACCCCCGCAGCCAGCGCAAACCTGAGCGCCAGCAAGGCTCCCAGGTTCGACGCGTGTTCGCCGAGGCGTGCCCGCTTGAGCTCCTCCACCATCG
>DASWZM010000236.1:0-5195 GCA_036404455.1 Occallatibacter sp.
CCATCGAGGGCCTGGAGGAGAACGGAAAGCTCAGTGCCGTCCAGCAGGCTTTTCTGGATGAGGGAGCGTTCCAGTGCGGCTACTGCACCTCAGGCATGATTCTCCGAGCCACATCCCTGCTCGGTGAAAAGCGCGATCCCAGCGAAGATCAGATTGTCGCGGCGATGGAGGGTAACCTCTGCCGTTGCGGCACCTATCCGCGCATCCTGGAAGCGGTGAAACGCGCTTCAAGGCAGCCAACGCAGGGGGCGAGCCAATGAGAACACTCCGACATCATGTGTTTGATGCCTTGCAGGACGGCTCCCATGACCAGTCAGGTAGCCCGCAGCCTGGCAGCGTGCAGCTGGATCGGCGCGACTTCCTGAAAGCCATGGGAGGAGGATTGCTCGTATGTCTCACCCGCACCTCCGCGTGGACGCAGGAGTCGGGCCGGGCCTTTGGCGGCCATGAGCTTCCGAAGGATGTGAGCGCATGGCTGCACATTGCGGTCGATGGCCAGGTGAAGGTGTTTACCGGCAAGGTTGAGGTTGGACAAAACATCCGCACCTCGCTCGCCCAACTGGTGGCCGAGGAACTGCGGGTGCCTTTTGACGCCATCACGATGGTCATGGGCGACACCGACCTCACTCCCTGGGATATGGGCACCTTCGGGAGCCGCACCACTCCAACGATGGGGCCGCAACTGCGCACCATGGCCGCGGCCGCTCGCGAGATGCTGCTGGAGATGGCCGCGCAGCGATGGCATGTGAACCCGGCAACCTTGACGGCCGCCGACGGCAAAGTGATCGATCCTCAGACTACGCGGTCGTTCACCTATGGCGGGCTCACTCGCGGCGAGAAACTTTTGAAGGTCGTCTCAGGCGAAGAGACCCTGACGCCTGCCTCCGGCTGGAAGGTCGCCGGAACCGCCGTTGCCAAAGCCGAGGGCCGTGACTTCGTTACCGGGAGACACAAGTACCCCTCCGACATTACCCGGCCGGAGATGCTGTTCGGGGCCGTGCTTCGCGCGGATGGGTTCAACGCAACACTCGAATCGCTTGACACCAGCGCGGCGGAAAAACTTCCCGGAGTGAAAATCGTACGCGACGGGGATTTCACAGGGGTGGTGGCCCCCGATGCTTTCGCC
Organism: Occallatibacter sp.; assembly: GCA_036404455.1. Classification (GTDB taxonomy): domain Bacteria; phylum Acidobacteriota; class Terriglobia; order Terriglobales; family Acidobacteriaceae; genus Telmatobacter. Next base: position 1,127 of record DASWZM010000236.1, read on the forward strand.
GCTCAAAGCGCGCTGGCGGCAATCCAGGCAAAATGGAATGTGCCAACGCAGCCCTCGAACCGGGGACTCTTTGAGTATCTGAAGAGCAATCCCGAGAGCGGCCGCGACGACGGCCCGCAACATGTGAGTGGATCGGTGGCGCAGGCCATGGCGGGCGCCGATTTGAAACTGGAAGAGCGGTACACCGTGGAGTACATTGCGCACGCGCCCCTTGAACCACGTGCCGCCGTGGCGGAGTGGGAGGGCGGCAAGTTGACCGTCTGGACTGGGACGCAACGCCCGTTCGGCGTTCGCGACGAACTGGCGCAGGCGTTTCATATTCCCCCCACCCAGGTGCGCGTGATCCAGCCGGATATGGGCAGCGGTTACGGCGGCAAGCATACGGGTGAGGTTGCGCTGGAGGCCGCTCGCCTGGCCAGGGCGGCCGGCAAGCCCGTCAAGGTGGTGTGGACCCGTCGCGAAGAATTCACGTGGGCCTATTTCCGACCCGCCGGCCTGATTGAAATCAGGGCAGGCGCGCGGCATGACGGAACGCTGGTTGCCTGGGAGCATCACAATTACAATTCAGGCCCTGCCGCCATCGCCACTCCATACGAAGTTGCCAATCAGCTCATCCAATACCATGCGGCGAAGTCGCCTCTGCGTCAGGGCTCCTATCGCGGGCTGGCCTCGACGGCCAACCACTTCGCCCGCGAGTCGCACATGGACGGCATGGCTCACGCCGCGGGGATCGACCCGCTGGAATTCCGTTTGAAGAATTTGGCCGACCCCAGGCTGAAAGCCGTGCTGCAAGCGGCTGCCGGCAAGTTTGGCTGGGGCCGCTCGAAATCAACGCCTGAGCGTGGATTTGGCATTGCCGGCAGGGTTGACAAGGGAGGCTACGTAGCCACCTGCGCGGAGGTGGAGATCGATCCCGCCGGCAAGCGAGTGCAAATCCGCCGCATCGTTCAGGCTTGGGAGTGCGGCGCAGTCGTGAATCCCGACGGCTTGCGCAACCAGCTTACCGGCGCCATCGTTCAGGGCATTGGCGGCGCTCTTTTCGAGAGGATTCTCTTTGCCGACGGCCGCATTCTGAATCCCCACTTCGCGCAGTACCGCCTTCCTCGCTTCAGTGACACGCCCCGGATCGAGGTGGTGCTCATCGACCGCAAGGACCTGCCCTCGGCCGGGGCAGGCGAAACCGGCCTCGTAGGCCTGGCGCCTGCGGTCGGAAACGCAATTTTCGCCGCCTCCGGGATTCGACTGCGCAACATGCCTATGGCGCCGGGAGGCGAAGTGCCGGGAGAATCGAACACCCAATTCCGGAGTTGATTTAGGGAGTGTTCAGTTCAACGGAAGCAAACGGCCGGGTGCGGCCCGGCATGGGACGGAAAGAACCTGGGGTGTTTCAGTTCATCAGGTCAGGATTTTGCGCCGCCTGAGATTGGCGACGCAGCGAACACCCGGTTTACCTACCCGCCCGATCGGGAGCGCGGAAGGCGGACACGGCATCGAGCCCGATTCGGCTCACCGGGAACTATCTGCTGCCTGATAACGTAAAAGACACCACAGAGGCCTGGTGCAGGATCGCTGTCACCAGCGCAGTGCAATCACATCCTTCCCCGGAGGTTTGGCACATGGCAAAATTCACCGATCAACTCAGGCAGGTTCTGCGCAGGCTCAGCCGGGCTCCGTTGTTTACAGCCATCACGCTGATCACACTGGCCGTCGGTGAAGGCGCAAACACGGTGATTTTCAGCGTGGTGGAGGGTGTGCTTCTGAAGCCGCTGCCCTACCCTCACGCCGAGCAGTTGATCGGGGTGTGGCATACGGCGCCGGGGATCAACATCAAGGACCTGAACATGTGTCCGTCGATTTATTTCATCGATCGCGAGCAGAGCACCACGCTACAGGATATCGGCGCTTACGGTAGCGACTCACTGAACGTGACCGGCGCGGGAGAACCGGAACATGTGCGGGGGCTCGACGTTACTGACGGCGCATTGCCGATACTGGGCGTGACCCCCGCTCTGGGACGTTTATTTACGCGCCAGGACGATTCGCCTGGAGCGCCCCAGACCGTGCTCCTCTCCTATGCGTATTGGCAGCAGAAGTTTGGCGGCGCATCGTCCGTCATCGGGCGCCCCATCACTGTGGATGGAAAGACGCGGCAAATCATCGGCGTCCTGCCCCGGGAATTTCACTTCCTCGATCTGCCGGATGCCGCGCTGACAGTGCCGTTCCAATGGGATCGCAGCAAGGTCAAACTCGGCAACTTCAGCCAACGCGCCTTTGCCAGGTTGAAGCCTGGAGTCACCATGGCGCAAGCCAGCGCCGACATGACCCGCCTGCTGCCCATAACTTTTCGCAGTTTTCCGGCGCCCGAGGGCTTCAGCCCCACCATCTTCGATAAAGCCCACATCAGCCCCAATCTTCGCCCCTTGAAGCAGGATGTTATCGGCGATGTCGGCAAGGTACTGTGGGTTTTGATGGGCTCCATCGTCCTGGTTCTGCTGGTTGCCTGCGCCAACGTCGCCAACCTGCTGCTGGTGCGCGTGGAAGGACGCCGCCAGGAGCTGGCCATTCGTTCCGCGCTGGGCGCGCCCTGGGGACGAACCGCGGCGGAGCTGCTCTTCGAGAGTATCGTCCTCGGCCTGGCGGGCAGCCTCATCGGTCTGGGGCTGGCCTACGGCGCATCGCGGGCCCTGGTAGCCGCTGCGCCCACCGGCCTCCCGCGCATCCACGAAATCGGCATCGACATTCCGGTTCTGCTGTTCACGCTGGGGCTCGCACTTTTCACCAGCCTGCTCATTGGTTCCATCCCTATCATCAAATATGCCGGAGCAAGAGCGGCCAGCGGTCTGCGCGAAGGCGGCCGCGCCCTGAGCCAGAGCCGTGATCGCCATCGCGCTCGCAAGGCCCTTGTCGTTGTGCAGGTGGCGCTTGCACTGGTCCTCCTTATTTGCTCGGGACTGATGATCCGCACGTTTCGCGCGCTGATGCATGTATCTCCCGGCTTCGTCGCTCCGGAATCAGTCCAGCAATTTCGTCTCTACATTCCGGAAACGCAGATACCCGACACTCAGCCTGAACGAGTGGTGCGGATGGACGAGGAGATTCTGAACAAGCTGGCCGCCATTCCCAGTGTTTCTTCAGTCAGCTTCTCCAGTGAAGTTCCCATGGATGGGTACGATTCGAATGATTTGCTATACGCGCAGGATCATGTCCTGGGCGAGGGCGAACTCCCACCGATACGCCGCTTCAAATACATCTCGCCGGGATTCTTCGCGACTCTGGGCACGCGGCTGGTTGCCGGGCGCGATCTCACCTGGACAGATACCTATGAGAAACGGCCGGTGGCCATCATCTCAGAGGCCTTCGCACGCGAATACTGGCATAACGCCAACGGCGCGCTGGGGAAAAAGATTCGCGTGGCAAGCACGGACGACTGGCGCGAGATCGTCGGGGTTGCCCAGGATATGCACGATGACGGCGTAGACCAACCCGCTCCCAGCGCCGTCTACTGGCCCGTGATGCGGGACAACTTCGAGGGCCAGAAACATGATCTGCAGCGCAGTCTCGCCTTCGTCATCCGCAGTCCCCGCGCCGGCTCGCAGGCTTTCATGAAAGAGGTGCAGGAGCAAGTCTGGTCCATCAATCCCGATGTGCCCCTGGCCGATCCTTCAACGCTCGGCGATCTGTACACAAAATCCATGGCGCGGACTTCCTTTACCCTGGTGATGCTTTGCGTCGCGGGAGCCATGGCCCTGCTGCTGGGGATCGTGGGGATTTACGGAGTTATCTCGTATTCGGTGTCGCAACGCACACGCGAGATCGGCATTCGCATGGCGCTTGGCGCGCAGCGGAGCGCGCTGACCGCATTGTTTGTGCGCCAGGGAATGTGGCTGACGGGCATCGGCGCAGCGTGCGGCCTGACGGTCGCATTCGTGACCATGCGTCTCATGTCATCGATCCTGTTCAATGTGAGCCCCGTCGATCCGATCACCTATATCGCCATCACCGCCGGCGTTGTGGCAACCGCATATCTGGCTTGCTATCTGCCCTCCCGCCGCGCTGCGACGGTGAACCC
>DASWZM010000237.1:0-2396 GCA_036404455.1 Occallatibacter sp.
GTATCCGATTTCTGCGACAGCTTGGTCAAGCAGCTTTCCAGCCAGGCGCGCAACGATTCCAGGAGGGGCCGAGCGCGGGTTTGCCGGATCGCACGCCGCTCGTCGGGTGGACGGCCACGGATCTCCCGCTCGATCGCGTACAGAGCCCCGATCCGCTCCAGAGCTTCTTGCGCCACCGGCGAATGGTGAGCGACCTGAAGATCGTAGAACTTTCTTCGGACATGCGCCCAGCAGGCGGCCTCGCGAATGCGCCCCGTCTCATACACCTTGTCGAACCCCGCGTAGCCATCCGCCTGCAGCGTGCCCGAGAAGTGGCGCAAGTGAGCTTGGGGATGCTCGCCCTTGCGATCGGGCGAGTATGCGAACCACACCCCAGGCGGCGTGGCGTCCCCGGCGGGCCGGTCATCGCGAACATAGGTCCACAGTCGCCCCGTTTTCGTTCTTCCCAGGCCGGGTGCCAGGACCGGCACCGGGGTGTCGTCGGCGTGCAACTTCGCCGCCCCCATCACGTGACGCCGTAACGCCTCCACCAACGGCTGAAGCAACTGGCTGGCGCCACCCACCCAGTCCGCCAGCGTGGTGCGCTCCAGTTCCACGCCCACCCGCGCATAAATCTCTTCCTGGCGGTACAAAGGGAGGTGGTCGCAGTATTTCGACACCAGCACGTGCGCCAATAAGCCGGGTCCGGCCAGACCGCGGGCGATGGGGCGGCTGGGCGCTTCCGCCTGCACAATCTTGTCGCAGTGCGTGCAGGCCAGCTTCGGCCGCACCTGCTGGATCACGTGGAAGTGGGCCGGGATGAACTCCAGGATCTCCGAGACATCTTCGCCCAAAGGCTTCAACGCGCCGCCACAGTCCGGGCAGGCCGTTTCCTTGGGCAGAATCGTCCGTTTCTGACGCGGCAGATGGCCCGGCAGCGGCCGTCGCGCCGGCTTCCGGCCCGGGGCCGCCGGGGACGCCGCCTCCGGGGTGGGGGAAGCCGCCGGGGGCTCCGCCCGCGCCGTGGCCAGTTCGTCCAGTTGTAACTCCAATTGCTCGATCTGCCCTTGCAACTTCTCCGAGCGGCGCCCGAACTGCATCCGCCGCAGCTTGGCAATCAACAGTTGCAAGCGTTCGATCTCGGCTTGACGCCCTGCCAGTTGTTCGTCCTGGGAGCGCAGTTGCTCGCGCTGAGCCCGAATCTCTTCCGCCTGCACGGTAAGCGTTTGCTGCTGGGTGAGGAGGAGAGCCTTTAAGGCTTCCGGGGGGAGCGTGTCGAGATTCGGCAGGGCGGGACGCGGAGCCATCACGACCGCAGTATGCCAGATTTTCTGTGATATGCAAGAAGAAAACGCACGATGATGCAATATCTATTATAGGAATATCCGAAGGTGAGGAACTTCCGGCTTACACCGCCATCTGCGGCGCTGAGGTGCGGACGGGACGTCGCCAGTCAATCCCCTCCAGCAGCATGGAAAGCTGCGCCGGCGTCAATGAGACCACGCCACCCGTGGCCTGTGGCCAGATGAAACGCCCGCGCTCCAGCCGCTTGGCAAACAGGCACAGCCCGTCCCCATCCCACCAGAGCACTTTGAGCAGATCGCCGCGTCGCCCACGAAACACAAACACCTGCCCCGAAAACGGATTCTCCTCCAGCGCCGCCTGCACCATGCCGCTCAGTCCCACAAACCCCCGCCGCATGTCCGTCACGCCCGCCACGATCCAGATTCTCGTCCCCGCCGCAAGACCGATCATGCCAGCAACTCTTTCAGTACCAACCGCAGCGCTTCGGTATCCACCGCGCCCGTCAGTCGCAACTGGCCCTTGGGAAGTTCCACCTGAATCACGCCGGAGAGGCTGCGCGGCGTCGGCGCACCGCTCGGGTCCGCTTCCCCCTCTGCCAGGCGCACCGCCAACAAGCCGGACAGCGCGCGGTTCCGGGATTTCAGCAGCCCTCGCTGGTACTGGCGCCGCCAGGCGAATACTTGATTGGCGTTTACGCCGTGCGCCCGCGCCACCCGGGCCACCGATGCACCCGGTGCCAAGGTCTCTTCTACGATCTGGCGCTTCAGCTCCGCACTGCGGTACTGTCGCTTGGCTGTGGGAAGTGCCCTACGGGAGGAAACAGCATCAATCACTGCAGAATTCGAAGCATCCATCTGACCTCCAAGTGGACACCACCAGAGTGTCCACTTGGAAGAATGCCCACTAAAATCAAACCCGTCCAGACGGTCAAGACCGCACGGTTACCCAAAACGCTCGCATGAATAGATTGAAAAAAGCGTGTATGATCGGAGGCATTGGCGCATTATAGCGCCGGTTAGGGCAGTCGAGTAAATTGTTGCGCGGAATTTGAACTTTAGCACATCCGCATTATTGAGCTTCCTTGCGGGGCCTTCCCCCTCCGTGGGTCTTGC
>DASWZM010000238.1:0-6347 GCA_036404455.1 Occallatibacter sp.
AGAACAGCACAGTCTTTCCGCATTTGTTGAACGTGTTGATACCGGCTCAAGAAAGTACTTCCTCCGGTGCGGCGAGTCGGTAGTCTGAGTGCATGGAGCCGCCGGTAGAGGAATATGCTCGACTACGGTTGGAAGTGGCGGAGTCGAGGCCCGCCAACAAACGATTGGAGCGCCGGGTGCAGGAGTTCTTGCCAGCGCTGGAAGAGTCACAACAACCCGGTAAGCGGTATCAGACCGGCATTCCCCAGCCCCAGGCGGAACTTCCCCGGCGAAAAGAGCGTAGCTGTACTTGCTCGCGTGGGCCGGTGCGAGCGCTGCGGCGAGCGGGTACAGGGCCGCCATCCGCGCCGGACCTCGGATGCGGTGGGTGGTTTCGCGTCACAGTTGGTAGCCCGGGCCGCGCCGCCGGCCACGGAATTGAAACAGGGATTGGGATTGTCATGCGGCAAAAACGGCGGAGCTTTTGCGTCCGGAGAGGCTCTCCGGCCGTCTTGTAGAATGGCACCCCACATGCCTCAGCGATTCGTTTAGAGGAACCATGCCGGACACGGGTTTCGGTTTGCAGGTGAGCCGTGACGGTTTGGCGCAAGCGTTCGAGCTGTTACCTTGCCGGAATTTCCGGCTTGGCTTCGGTTATGGCCAAAAAGAGGCGCTCGATTCACCCCAGCAATTCGAGGAGAGGAATGATGCAATCATTTGATACAAACGAGTTTGATCGGCGGGATGAGGCCGCACGCAAGGGTCGCGGGTGGGCGGGCCAACAGCTTCGCGCGATTGCCGTGGTGATGCTGACGTTGGGGGCGGGAATGCCTTCAGGATTTGCCCAGCAGGCAACCGCTGCCACTCCCAACAAGGCGGCATCCGACCTGCCTGCGGAACCGGCGCCCATGCTGACCCAGCCGCTCGATTTGCGTTGGTCGCAGCGAGATTTCTCAAAACCGTACGGGCCTCTTCTCGGCAACCCGATCAGAACCTACACGCCCACGGACATCCCCAAGGCCAGCTTTGTGAACTCCGTGCGCCTTACCGACCTGGTCAAGGACGGCAAAATCTACCTCAGCCTTTCTGACGCCCTGGCGCTCGCCCTTGAGAACAACTACGACATTGCCATCTCCCGCTACTACATGGATCTGGCGGACCTTGACATCCTGCGCGCCAAGGCCGGTGCAGCGTTGTTCGGCTCCGGTGCGGTGGTCAACAGTTTTACCCAGGGCGGTTACCTATCCACGGCAAACGCGGGCGGCGGCCCGGGCGCCTCCACCGGCGGGGCAGCTTCCGGCGTTTCGGGATTGACGCTCACCGCCTCGGGCGCTGGTCCGGCCCCGGAGAACATGGATCCTTCGGTCACCGGCACCATTCAGATAGAGCGGGCCAGTTCGCCGCAGTCCAACACGCTGTTCTCCGGCGGATTGCCCTCATTGACCACCAACACCAACCAATACAACTTCACCTACAACCAGGGTTTTGTCACCGGAACCGCGCTGAGCGCGTCTTTGAACAACCAGCGCATCACCACCAACAACCCCTTCAGCGACTATAGCCCGCAACTGTCTTCCACCTTCAACGCCAAGGTCACACAGCACCTGTTGCAGGGAGCCGGCATCTGGGTGAACAAGCGGTACCAGTACCAGGCCATCAACAATCGCCGCATCACTGACTCCACCTTCCGCCAGCAGATTCTGTACACCGTCAACCAGGTGGAGAACATCTACTGGGGCCTGGTCAACGCCTATGAGGACGTGCAGGCCAAGCAGCGAGCGCTCGAGCAGAGCACCAAGGTGGCCACCGACAATCGCCGCCAGCTCGAGATTGGTTCCATGGCCCCCCTTGACGTGCTCAACGCCGACCAGTCCGTGGCCTCCGACAAACAGGCCCTCATCACTTCCCAGAGCAGCCTGAATTACCAGCAGCAGATCATCAAGCAGGCCATCGCGCGCAACCTCAACGATCCTGCTCTCATTGCGGCGGCCGTCATCCCCACCGACCGTGTCAGCCTCGAGGAGCTGCCTGAGGAGAAGCAGCCGGTAGACGAGTTGGTGCAGCAGGCCTTCACGCAGAGCCCGGTACTGGAACAGGCGGTCCTTTCGCTCAAAAACACCCAGATCAGCCTGCGTGGCGCGAAGAATGGGCTTTTGCCCACCCTCGATGCCTACGGCTTCTATAACTCCAGCGCCCTGGGTGGTTCGCAAAGCCCGGACGCCCTCAACTTCGAGACTGGAAAACTGTATCCCCCGGGCACCTTCCCAAGCGCCGGTTATGGGACGGTCCTTCAGAACCTCTTCAACAACTCGGCGCCCGACAAGGGCGTCGGCTTCAGCCTGACAATTCCCATCCGCAACCGGCCTGCGCAGGCGCAGCAGGAGCAGGCGCTGATCGAGTACCGGCAAGCCGAACTGCGCCTGGAACAGCTCTACACGCAAATCCGCATCGGTGTGGTGAACGCGCTGTTTGCACTCACCAACGACCGCGCCCAGGTGCTTGCCTCCATCGCCGCCAAGGATTATGCCCAGCAGAACCTGTCCGCGGAACAGGAGAAACTGCATCTCGGTGCTTCCACAACGGCGATGGTTCTGCAACAGCAGCGCGCGCTGGCCGCCGCGGACAACACCCTGATCCAGGCCAATGCCACCTATGCCAAAGACCGCGCCGGCCTCTACCAAACCCTCGCCAGCACCTTGCAGCACTACGGCATCGATATGACAGAAGCCGCGACAGGAAACGTCAACACGGCACCTGTAGTGCCCGGACTCACACCCGCAAAGGAGAGCAAGGAGCCCACAACAGTGCCGCCGGCAACCCGGTAAGGAGCCTCTGAACAAGCTGATCTTTTGCAGGGCACGGGCTTCAGCCTGTACATTATTGATCCGGCTCGAAAGGATGACACCACCACAAATCTGTCATCCTGAGCGGAGCGCAGCAGAGTCGAAAGCCTGCCCTGAGCATCGCCGAAGGGGACCTGTGGTTGTTTTTGCCTCTTTTCGGTTTCACTGTTTTGGGCCGGATCGATAGCAGCCGGGAGCCGGGAACTGCTCCCTGACCAGCCTCAACGCCTCATCCGTCGTCCCAATCGTCCCCTCCAGTTGCGCATCCTCCACCGCCCTGAGCATCTCCTTGAACGCCGCCCCCGGTTCATACCCCGCCGCAATCAGCTCCCGTCCCGTAATCAACGGGCGCGGCCGCACCGTCTCCTCCGGCATCGCCAGCCACCGCTCGTGCACAAACTCCCAGTGCTCCAGGCTCCCGCTCCCCGCCAGGCAATCCATCCGGTGCAGCGCCAGGTGCTCCTCAAACCCCTCCAGCCTGAAAAACCGCTTCAGCGTCGAAGCCTTCATCCGCTCCGCATCCGCAAACCGCATATGATTCTCGATCAGCGACACAATCTGCCGCGTCTCCTCATTCGAGAACCGGAATCGCCTGCAAATCTCCGTCCCCATCGCCACGCCCACCTCCACGTGCCCGTCAAACCGTATCCGGTCCGGAGCCCGCCGGAACGTCGGCGCCTTGCCTACATCGTGCAGCAGAGCCCCCCACGCAAGAGTCGCCGCACACTCCGCCTCCAACTGCCCCAGCAGCCCCAGCGTATGCACCCAGACATCCCCTTCGGGATGGTACTGCGCCGGCTGTTCCACCCCCTTCATCCGCGCCACCTCCGGCAGCACCTCTTTCAGCAGCCCCGTCTCCTCCAGCAGCTCGAACGCCCTCCGCGCCCGGCCCTCCGTCAGCATCTTCGTCAGCTCATCCCGCACCCGCTCCCGGCTCACCGCCTGAATCCGCCCCGCCAGTCCCTGCATCGCCGCCCGCGTCCCCGCCTCCAGCTCAAACCCGAACCGCGCCGCAAACCGCACTCCCCTGAGCAGCCTCAGGTGATCCTCCAAAAACCGCTCCTCCGCCCTCCCGATCGCCCTGACCACGCCCGCATCCAGATCCTCCACCCCACCCACAAAATCAATCACCGCCGAACGCAGATCAGGGTCAGTCAAAAGGCCGGAGCGGTAGGCCGGGGCTTCAGTCCCGGCATCAACGCCATCAAAAGCGGATGGGGCTTTAGCCACTGAGGTGAGCATTTCGCTTTGAAGGGTACGGGCTTCAGCCCGTACATCCGGCCCCGCTAAAGATGGGGGCTTTAGCCCCTGAGGAAACAGCTTTTCCGGATCCAGCAGCAGCCCATTGATCGTGAAGTCCCTCCTTCTCACATCCTCCTCGGCTCTTCTCGTATACCGCACCGCATCCGGATGCCGCCCATCCGAATACGCCCCATCCGACCGGAATGTCGCCACCTCCGTCACCACATACCCCGGCCCGGCCAACTCCGCTCCGGCCGCGTAAGCGGCGTCTGCCGCACCGCGGGTGCCCGCGCAAGCGGCGTCTGCCCCGCCGCAGGTGGCCACCAGCACCACCCCAAAGTGCGCCCCCACAGCAAACGTCCTTTCGAACAGTCCCAGCACCACCTCCGGCGTCGCGCTCGTAGCCACGTCGAAGTCCTTCGGCTCCCGCCCCAGCAGCAGATCCCGCACGCATCCTCCCGCCAGGTACGCCTCATACCCCGCCGCCCGCAGCCTCTCCACCACCCCTAACGCGGCATCGAACTGTCCCGTCCCTCGCAACATAGCTGCTTCCATTCTCGCCCCGCCCAGCGCCCCCTGGGAAACCAAACCCAAACCTCCCTTCAACCGCCGCTAACTTGCTGACTCGCTATGTCCCGCGCCAGCGGGACGCTAACTCGCCCATCCCAACCCAACCCAACCCAGCCGCTAAACTAGATCCATGCCCGGCCGCGGCCTCATCCTCGCCATCGAAACCTCCTGCGACGAGACCGCCGCCGCCGTCGTCCAACGCGGCTCCCACACCCTCTCCTCTGTCGTAGCCTCCCAAATCGCCACCCACGCCCGTTTCGGCGGCGTCGTCCCCGAGCTAGCCTCCCGCGAGCATCTCCGCGCCATTGTTCCTGTCGTCCGCGCCGCCCTCGCCCAGGCCAACGTCACCCTCGCCGGCCTCAACGCCATCGCCGTCACCAACGGTCCCGGCCTGGCCGGAGCGCTGCTGGTCGGCATCGCCTACGCCAAAGCCCTCGCCTTCGCCAACAACCTGCCCCTCATCGCCGTCAACCATCTCGAAGGCCACATCCACGCCGTCCTCTTGAATGAACGCGAGTCCGCATCGAATGCACACTCCCCCAAAAAGCTGGGTGCCCCAGGTCCCGATTTTGGGACCAGGGATACCACAAATGCTGCCGAGCCCGCTCTCGCCCTGGTCGTCTCCGGCGGCCACACCCACCTCTATCTGGCCCGCCCCACCAACTCCACCTGGCGCTACACCCTCATCGGCCGCACCCTCGACGACGCCGCCGGCGAAGCCTTTGACAAAGTCGCCAAGCTCCTCGGCCTTGGCTATCCCGGCGGTCCCTGGATCGACGCCCTCGCCCAGCACGGCAACCCCCGCGCCGTCCCCTTTTCCTTCTCTCAAATCAAGCCCAAGCTCCATCTCGCCGGAAAGCCCCCCCGCACCAAGGCCGCCAGGACTGCCCCCATCGCCAATCTCGACCCCCATTTCCTCTTTTCGTTCTCAGGCATCAAGACCGCCGTCCTCCGCTACGTCGAACTCCACAACCTCCGCCCCGAAGCCGAATCCCGCCGCGATGCCCTCTTCACCGGCCCAGACGCTCCCGCTCACCCCACCGTCGAAAACGCGCTTGCCCGATGCGACCCGCAAACCCTCGACCTCATCGCCAGCTTCCAGCACGCCGTCGTCGGCGACCTCATGAAGAAGACCTTCGCCGCCGCCGAATCCCTCGCCGTCCGCCGCATCCTCATCACCGGAGGCGTCGCCGCCAACCGCGAACTCCGCGCCCGCTTCACCTCGGAAGCCGCCCGCCGCAACCTAAGCGTCTCGTTCCCCACCCTCGCCCTCTCCACCGATAACGCCGCCATGATCGCCGCCGCCGCCTGGCCGCGCCTCCAGGCCCGCGACTTCGCCCCGCCAAACCTATCCGCCGATCCATCACTCGCGCTGGGGGGATGAGAAATGAGAAGACATGAACTCCAGGCCCGTCCATGAGCCCTGAGAACCTGTCCAAAACCCTGCAAGGCCGGATACGGAGCTTCGTCCAGAGATGCGCTCCCCATCGCATCCGGAAAAACGTCTGACCTTTTGCAGTTAATTATGTGCCCGCGGCGCATACTGTGAATTGAGTAGGGCGCGACAGCCGGACAGCAAGGTTGGAGAGCTCCCCCAAGCGAAGCACAGGTCAAGGATGCTGCGCACAGGCAGGCGCGCAAGGAGGGGCCTTGTCTCCCGGAATGTGGTAAACAAACATCCCTCGGACACCGAAGGAACGGCCCAACTCCTTT
>DASWZM010000239.1:0-3570 GCA_036404455.1 Occallatibacter sp.
GCCAGTTCGCCGCGGGTGGCGAGAACGGTGAGCAGGGCGGCGATCTCGACATCCGGAACTTCGCCGGAGAGGATTTCAGTGAGGGCGTGAGCCGCCTGCTCGCGGGTAAGGGCAGTGCCGTCCTCGGCGAGCGGTTTGAGGAGTTCCTTCAGAGAGGCCATATCTCTTGATGGTAACGGCGCGGCGGGGCCTGGCGCATTTTGAGAATGGTGCGCAGGCGGAGTTTGCGGCTGCTTTGGCGGGCAAGATAGTATTTGGATACCGCTGGCACGGTCTCGCTGGCCCGGGATTCACTGGGTCCGGCACCGAAATCCTCCAAGCAACAGCGGACTGGGCGGTTCCATCTTGAAAATCCACGAGTATCAGGCAAAAGAAATTCTGGCCAAGTACGGCGTTGCCGTGCCCAAGGGCGAGATGGCCAACACGCTGGAAGAAGCGACGGCGGTGGCGCGGAGGCTGTTTGCGGAAGGCGCAAGCGGCGTGGTGGTGAAGGCGCAGATTCATGCTGGAGGGCGCGGCAAGGGCGGCGGCGTGAAGGTGGCGCGGACACGCGAAGACGCCGAGCAGTACGCGAAGCAGATTCTGGGCATGCAACTGGTGACGCATCAGACCGGACCGCAGGGACAGAAGGTGCAGCGGCTGCTGATCGAGGAGACGGCGGCGATCGAGCGCGAGCTTTATCTGGGGATCGTGCTGGACCGGGCGACGGGCAAGCTGGTGTTCATGGCGTCGAAAGCCGGCGGGATGGAGATTGAAGAGGTGGCCGCGGAGGATCCCAAGGCCATCTTCAAGGAGAGCATCGACCCGGCGGTGGGGTTTGGGGCGTGGCAGGCGCGCAAGCTGGCCTTTGCGCTGGGGCTGAAGGCGACGCAGATCAGCCTCGCAGTCGCCTTCCTGCAGAGCTTGTACAAAGCATTCATTGATACCGACGCCTCGCTGTTGGAGATCAATCCTTTCGTCACCACGAAGGACGACAAGCTGTTGGCGCTGGACGCCAAGATTACCTTCGACGACAACGCGCTGTTTCGTCACCCTGAGATCAAGGCGCTGCGCGACACGGCCGAAGAGGACCCGCTTGAAGTGGAAGCCAGCAAGTACGCGCTGAACTACATCAAGCTGGATGGGTCGATCGCCTGCATGGTGAACGGCGCGGGGCTGGCCATGGCCACGATGGACATCATCCAGTACGCAGGCGGGAGCCCGGCGAATTTTCTGGACGTGGGCGGCGGGGCAACGCAGGAACAGATTGAGCACGCATTCGAGATTCTGCTTGCGGACGCGCATGTGAAGGCGATCCTGATCAACATTTTCGGGGGAATACTGCGAGTTGACCGCCTGGCCACCGGTGTCGTCGCGGCAACGCGCAACTTGCACGTTACGGTTCCGATTGTGCTACGGCTGGAGGGCACGAATGTCGAAGAAGGCCGGAGGATTCTTGCAGAGTCGGGCTTGAATTTCCAGGTGGGAGAGACAATGAAGGACGCAGCGGAGTTGGTTGTGAAAGCAGCGGCGGTGTGAGTGTGTGAGTGTGTGAGTGTGAGTGTGAAAGGCAGTGAGATGGCAAAGTCGTTTCGTGAGCTATTGGTTTGGCAAAAGGGGATCCAGTTGTCGGTTCTTGTTTACCGGCTATCGAACCAGTTTCCCCGCGAAGAGACCTACGGGCTCTCGAGCCAGATGCGCCGGGCGGCAGTATCGATACCAAGCAATATTGCCGAGGGCGCGGGACGGCTGAACACTCGGGAATACAAACAGTATCTTGGCGTTGCCAGAGGGTCAGGCTTTGAATTGCAGACGCAGTTGACCATTGCCAGGGAATTGGGATTCGGAGATATTGAGCAGCTTCGCGAAGCCGAGTCTACATGCGATGAGATAGGGAGGATGCTATTCGGAGTCATTCAAGCGCTGGGTACTAAGAACGGGGGCGCTTAACATGAGAACTTCTTGACCGTCCTGCGCAGGAACCCGTTGGGCCGGTATCGCAGCGCAGGCGCATGAAGAGCCCATGGATGCTTCCCCACACCCACACCCACACCCACACCCACACTCACACTCACACTCACACTCAAGGCTAGAAGCTAGGAGCTGTTTAACATGGCTGTTTTGGTTGATAAGAATACGCGGCTGATTGTGCAGGGAATTACCGGCAAGGAAGGAACGTTCCACGCGAAGGGCGCGGCGGAATACGGGACGAACGTGGTTGGCGGCGTTACGCCGGGCAAAGGCGGAACGACGCACGAGGGCTGGCCGGTGTTCAATACGGTGGCGGACGCGGTGGAGAAGACGGGCGCCAACGCGACGGTGATCTTTGTGCCCCCTCCGTTTGCAGCGGACGCGATTCTGGAGGCGGAGGACGCGGGGATTCCGCTGATCGTGGCCATCACGGAAGGGATTCCGACGCTGGATATGGTGAAGGTATGGGCCAAGCTCAAAACTTCAAAGTCGCGGCTGATCGGCCCGAACTGCCCCGGCGTGATCTCGCCGGGCAAGGCGAAGATCGGCATCATGCCCGGTAACATTCACAAGGAAGGCACGATCGGCATTGTGTCGCGTTCGGGGACACTGACGTATGAGGCCGTGCACCAGCTCACGCAACGCGGCATCGGCCAATCGACGGCCATTGGAATTGGGGGCGACCCGATCATCGGGACCACGCACATCGACGCGCTGCGGCTGCTGAACGACGACCCTGGGACGGAAGCGATCATCCTGATCGGCGAGATCGGCGGATCGGCCGAAGAGGCCGCGGCGGTGTTTGTGAAGCAGTACGTGAAGAAGCCGGTGGTGGGGTTCATCGCGGGACAGACAGCGCCTCCGGGACGGCGAATGGGCCACGCTGGGGCGATCATCAGCGGCGGACAAGGCACCGCGGCCGACAAGATGAAGGCGCTGAACGAGGCTGGGATTCACGTGGTGGTTTCACCGGCGGAGATCGGGGCTACGCTGGCGCGGGTGATCGGCAGAGGATAGCCTTTAGCTGCTAGCTTCTAGCTCCAAACAACAGAGGCCCGCCGCGATGGCGGGCCTTTCTTATTTTCCGTGGCTGCTATTTCACCAGACCCGGCACGGCGTTGAGGCGACCATGGGCGCGGACTTCTTGCAGCTGAAGCTTTTGGCGAACTCGGGCAGGTCGGTGAGCACGGTGTTGGTGCGGTACTCGTCGGGGGCGTGGGCATCGGTCTGGGCCTGGGTGCGCAACTGCTCAGGGCGCGTTTGCGTGCACCATTGCTGCGCATAGGCGACCCAGAAACGCTGGTCCGGGGTGTAGCCGCCGGTGGTGGCGTTCATGTCAATGTGCGCGGCTTCAGCCTTTTCAAGCCAGGCCAGCCACGCCAGCCAGAGGCCGCCCAGATCAGCCAGATTTTCGCCCAGCGTGAGCTTGCCGTTGAGGTGAACGCCGGGGACGGCCTCGATGGCGTCATACTGCCTGACCATGCAATCGGCGCGGTCGTTGAACTTCTGCTCGTCATCTTTGGTCCACCAGTTTTTGAGGTTGCCGTCCTTGTCGTACTGGCGGCCCTCGTCGTCGAAGCCGTGGGTCAGTTCGTGACCGATGACGGCACCGATTCCGCC
>DASWZM010000240.1:0-6657 GCA_036404455.1 Occallatibacter sp.
ATCATCAACGAGGCTCTCGAAATTGGCCGCCGCTACTCCGCGCCGGAGTCGATCAATTTTCTCAACGGGATGTTGGACGCGATTGCGCGCGGGCTGATCGGCAAGTAAAGCACTCGCGCCGACAGTTGAAACCAGCGCCTCACGCGCTCATAAATGTTTCTAACGGCAAGCCTCACTGGAGCGGTCGAGCTTGTCGTTGGTTCTTCCCCGGTTGTCGTGCTCGAGCACAGCGCCCGACGTGAGAACAAGCCTTCCCGCTTGACTCAGGAGCGGATCGACAGCGAAGTCCGCAGCAACCGGCGCTCCATTCACCGTTCGCGCGCAGTACCAATCCTTTCCATCGGAGTCGCCGTTTCCATACCACCTCCGGCACGCGATGGTTGTCGCATCGGAATCCATGGCGCACTGGAACCACAGAAACAGTGGCTGGAAATCGCCTCTGCCCGAGCCCGCAATCGCAATGGCACCGTCAGGAATCTTGGTTGACCGCCGGGAAGAGTTGGCGTGTGCAAGGATTGGTTTGTGTACCTCCGCAACGCATCCACCATCCTTGAATTGCTCGAACTGGGAGCCGCGTCTGATTCTCATAGTGGGGCGATCGGGCGGCCTCATCCAGATGAACCACCTGCTGAACCGGATCGAAATCTGCTTTCCGGTTAAATCCTCTATGGCTGAGAATTTGTCCCCACGCAGGTAACTCCTCTCCTCCCCAACCAGGAACTGATCGCCCAGGCGGAAACAAAGGGCGCTGGCCGGAGAATCGAACAGAGAGCATGCGTCGCTGCACGGAATGTACTCTGCCGCCTCCACCAGTGTCGCCGTCGCAAAGCCTCTTGCCGTTCGTGCCGATGCGCAAACTGCGCTGCTCATGGAAACGAGCACGGCAAACAGAATCGGCAGGATTGCTCCGGACGCTTTGGTTCGGTCCGGCTCAGAGTGGCGGCGAAGCCGGGAAAAAAGGGAAGCAATTGCCATGCAAATTAAGGTACAACCAGCCGGCTCCATTCACAAACAGCCTGCCCTTGTGCGGCGTTTTCATCTGTTCCCGCCTGTGCAAGTGGAATTGAGTCCTCCTGTTATCCTTGAAGGGTGATCAAGCGTTCGCAAGCGAAGGGATTTCTTGGCTTGGCCCTGCTGCTGGCCGTGGCTCTAGCCGCCTGCCACAAGGAAGAGCAGGCCGTGGTCGGTGTAGCCCAGAATGCGGTCAACGCCGAGCAGCAGGCGCAGGCAGCCGCGCAGGCCAAGGCCAGCAAGCGCGACCGTGAGCGGGCCGAACTTGCCCGCATCCCGCTGCCCACCAAGAGCCTGTATGTGGATGTGCATGAGCCCGGAGCGTGGGCCAATCCCTTTCTCTCGGTGGGTGCCGACACGCTGGATCTGCGCGTGACGATGAGCGACGCCAACCCCAGCACTCTGGGGCAGGGAACGATGTTGCGCCCTGAAGGGGCGCGGCGGCAGGAGATCCAGTTGCGCCCCGGCGATATGGCCGAGGCGTTGATCGCGCTGCCCCCCGGCGCCTGGCGCTATGGGCGCGTGATCGCCGTGGCCGAGTCGCCGCTGGCCAGCCGCAAAGACCGCGCCAAGGTCCGCCGCAACGTTGAAGCCGCCATCCAACAGCTCAACGATCTGGGCATCGTGGTTGAAGAGTGGCCCCAGCGGTAATCTTCCCAACATGGAGAGAGTCTTTCGGAACGTTAATTCAATGAGCAACAGCTTTCAGGTCTTGCGGTTCTTTCCGTGAAGGCGGGGACCGTCTCTGCTGGTACCACGACCGCATGTAAGTGACCACCATAGCAACCGTGTGTTTGCGGGAAGCCGTCCGGTGCATTTCACGTTTCCGGGAAAGCGGGAGGGCGTTTCCGCTTCGTGAGCGATGCAGGGGGCAATGCGGTACGATTTTAACGCGAGCGCCTTATTGTCCTGGATCCGGAGGGCTTTGTGATTTGGCTTAAGCCAATCGAGCCGGAATTGGGCTAGGATTCCATCGTGAGCATTCTACCGATTTCCGACCTGTTGAATCAGCCGCCGCTCGAACATGAGCGGTTTGCCGCGCACCGCGAGTTGGAAGCCCGGCTCAAGGCGACCGTCCGTGGCGGCGTCCTGTTCGATCTGGGTTCCCGCGCGCTCTACGCCGCCGATTCGTCGAACTACCGCCAGCTCCCGGTGGGGGTGGTTCTGCCCCGCGACGCCGCGGACGCGGAGGCTGCGCTGGCCGCCTGCCGGGCAACGGGAGCCGCAGTGCTGGCGCGTGGGGCGGGCACCAGCCTGGCGGGGCAGTGCGCCAACGTGGCAGTGGTGTTCGATTACTCCCGGTATATGAAGGGCCTGAAGTCCATCGACCCGGCGGCCAAACTGGCTGTCGTCGAGCCGGGGATCGTTCTGGACCGGCTGCGCGAGGCCGCCGAGGTCCACCACCTTACTTATGCTCCCGACCCCGCCACGCACAGTCGCTGCACGCTTGGCGGCATGATCGGTAACAACAGTTGCGGCGTCCACGGGTTGTTGGGCGGCAAAGTGGTGGACAACGTCGAGTCGATGGATATCGTGCTCTACGATGGGACGCGCATGACCGTGGGCCGCACCAGCCCCGCGGAGATCGAAGCCCTGATCCGGGGCGGCGGCCGGGTGGGAGAGATCTACGCGGGCCTGGCGCAACTGCGCGACCGGTACGAAAGCCTGATCCGGCAGAGATTCCCGCGCATCCCGCGGCGCGTCTCCGGCTACAACCTGGACGAGTTGCTGCCGGAGCACGGCTTCAACCTGGCGCGGGCGCTGGTGGGCTCGGAGGGCACCTGCGCCACCGTCGTATCTGCCACGCTCAACCTGACTTCCAGCCCGCCCTACCGGGTGCTGACGGCACTGGCCTTTGACGATCCATTTTTGGCTGCCGATGTTGTGCCGCTGGTTATCGAGTTCAGGCCGATTGGTTTGGAGGGTTTTGACGGGCTGCTGGTGGACTTCATGCTGCGCAAGCAACTGGCCGTCAACGATGTGAAACTGCTGCCGCCGGGCGGCGGGTTTCTGCTGGTGGAAATGGGCGCGTGGAACGCTGCAGAAGCACAGGCCAAGGCCGAAGCGCTGGTCCGCGCCGCGCAAGGCTGGCCTGAGGCTCCCAATGCACGCATATACAACCCCGAAGACGCCGAACGGGTGTGGAGGGTCCGCGAGTCGGCCCTCGGCGCCACCGTTTTTGTTCCCGGCGAGCCGGAGGGCTGGGAGGGCTGGGACGATGCCGGTATTCCCCCTGTTCATCTGGGCACCTACCTGCGCAAGCTCACGGCGCTGATGGCCGAATACGGCTACCGTAGTCCGCTTTACGGCCATTTCGGGCAGGGCTGCGTTCATCTGCGCATCAACTTCGACTTCCGCACGGTCGAGGGTCTGCGCCGCTTCCGGGAGTTCATCGATCATGCGGCCGACCTGGTTCTGACGCTCGGCGGGTCGCTTTCAGGCGAACACGGCGACGGGCAGGCGCGCGCGGCGCTGCTGCCGAAGATGTTCGGCCCCGAACTGATCCAGGCCTTCCAGGAGTTCAAGGCCATTTGGGATCCCAACAACCGCATGAACCCCGGCAAGCTGTCCGATCCTGTGCGCGTCTACGATCCGGTGGAGAACCTGCGCCACGGGCCGCCCGCACCAGGCCGGAAAGACAATCATTCGCACACCAAACTTGAAACACACTTCGTCTTTGCCGCCGATCAGGGGTCGCTGGAACGCGCCACGGAACGCTGCGTGGGCGTGGGCGCCTGCCTGAAGACCGAAGGCGGCGTGATGTGTCCCAGCTACCGCGCGACAGGCCAGGAGCAGCACTCCACTCGCGGGCGCGCGCGGCTGCTGTGGGAGATGCTGGCCGGAGCGCTGCGCAAAGAGGGCTTGCAGAGCGAAGCCGTTCATGAGGCGCTGGACCTGTGCCTGAGTTGCAAGGCCTGCAAGACAGAGTGCCCGGTGGCGGTGGATATGACGGCCTACAAATCGGAGTACCTGGCGCAGCGCTACAAGGGGCGTCCGCATCCGCTGCATCACTACATCTTCGGCTTTGCCGACAAGATGGCGCGCCTGGGTTCGCTGGCGCCGGCCCTGACCAACGCCGTGCTTACCGGTCCCATCACCAGTCCGCTCATCAAACACATTGTGGGCGTGGCGCAGGAGCGGCAAATGCCGCGGTTGGCACGGAAGAGCTACAAGAAGGCGAGAGTTTCCGCTTCTGAGGCCGGCAACGCTCCTCGCGCTGCAAATCCCGAAGCGCAGGCGGTGGTTCTCTGGGCCGACACGTGGAACAACTTCTATCACCCGCAAACCCTTGCCGCCGCTGAATCGGTTCTCGCCCAGGCAGGCTTCCAGGTGCAAACGACCAAAGGCCACATCTGCTGCGGGCGCGCGCTCTATGACTTCGGGCTGCTGGACACCGCGCGCGGCTACCTGGCCAAAGTTCTGGATCGCGTGGCGGCGGAGATCGAGGCCGGGCTTCCGTTCATCTTCCTGGAACCAAGTTGCGCGAGCGTCTTCAAAGACGAATTACCAGAGCTTTTTCCAAAGGACAAGAGAGCGGAGCTGCTGAGCAAGCAGGTGTGGCTGCTGGCGGATTGGCTGGCCGCAAAGGCTCCGGAGTGGGTTATCGGGCGGCTTGAGGGCGCGCAGGTGATTCTGCACGGCCACTGCCACCATAAGGCCGTGTTCGGTGGACCGGCGAATGAGATTGCTTTGCTGCGCAAGGCCGGCGCGAAGGTGGAGTTGATCGACACAACCTGCTGCGGGATGGCCGGACCGTTCGGCTTCGAGGCGGACAAGATCGAGGTTTCCAAGGCCATCGCCAATCTCGGCCTGCTTCCGGCGGTCAGGTCCGCAGGCCCCACGACGCTGATCGTGGCCGACGGCTTCAGTTGCCGCGAACAGATCGCCCAGCTATCGGACCGGGAGGGCATGCATTTCGCGGAGATACTCGGCCGCTCGTGCGGCTGCAGGGAGTGAGTTGACTGGAAGGATTCTTCCACTGCGGATGGGCGACTCCGGAAAGGAAAGAGCCACCCGTCGCCAGCGGTTTCGCGTCCAGCATTCCAAAAAGTGCTGGACTAAACCCCAGAGAGTCTCGTACTGTATTCATCAAATCACCGGGTTTCCCCATTTCCAGACCGGCCGAATTCACCGATCTGTAACCAAATCGAAGCTGTCTTTTAACGCAACCCAGTTAGCCTGAAGCCGTTGCCAAGTACAAAACCTGAGATTGACAGGGAGGCTGATCGATGCCGGGCGTGTCTCTGGAGCCCAGAGGTTTTGAGCAGTCGGCCAGGCGTCCACTGCGGAGAAGGCCAGTCTGGAGCACGCTTGCCCCAAATTTCGCTTCGGCATCAATCGGCACGCGCGCGAAGTCCTTGCTCGAAGCGCGCCGGGTAATCCAGCGCAATCCCTTTCTCATGTTCTGGTCGCACCAGAACCGCACCTCACCATGCAGCATTTCCAGGAGACAGTGAATTATGCGAAAGTTCATCGATATTTGTCGGCAACAGACCCTGCGGCATGCTCTGGCTACACTCGGGCTGCTGCTTGTGCTGGCCTGCATGCAGGGCCGCGCGCAATCCACGCAGGGTTCCATCGTAGGCTCCGTGAAAGACAGGGCGGGCGCCGTGGTCCCCGGCGCGCTGGTAACGCTGACCAATACGGACGAAGGAGCGATCCGCACCACCAAGAGCAACGGTGTGGGCGATTACCAATTTCAGGACGTGAAGGCCGGGCGTTACTCGGTTGAGGTAATGGCTCCCAGCTTTGAGAAATGGCTCGCCTCGGGGGTGGAGCTGGATGTCCGGCAAGACCTGCGCGTGGACGTAAAACTGGCCATCGGCGCCGTGCAGCAGGAAGTCCAGGTGACCGGAGACATGGTCAGCGCCATTGAGACCGACTCGCCCACCATTAGCGGCACGTTCACCACCGATGACGCCGACAATCTGCCCGTCAACACACGCGCAAGCTCCAACGGCACCAGCGCCGCCAACATCTTCAGCGCGCTGCCCGGCGTGCAGGCTGACGGCGACAGCTCCGGTGTCTCGGTACAAGGCGCATTGCCCTACCAGGTGGACGTGACCGTCGATGGCGTTACTACCAAGAGCGCAACCGGAGGCACTTACATCGGCGACGCGTTCCCCTCGACCGAATCCATCTCGGAAATTCGCGCCGACGGTGTGCTGGCCAACGCCGAGTTCGGCAATCCAGGCCAGATCGTCATCACCACCAAGGGCGGCACCAACACCCTGCACGGGTCGGGCTTCTGGTATTACCAGGACAACAAGTGGAATGCCATTCCCTATACTTATCCCACGACAACCACCAAGCCGCTTTACCACGGCGCAACCTTCGGTGGCAGCGCCGGCGGACCGGTGACCATTCCCCACCTCTACAGCGGCCACAACAAGAGCTTCTTCTTCGGCGCCTACGAGGGCTGGCGCTTTCCGTCGCAATCCACCCTCTCTGAAGTGGTTCCCAGCACCCTGATGAAGCAGGGAGACTTCTCCAAGTACAGCGCCCATGGCTTTGCCGGCCTCACCAACCCCTACACCGGCGGCAGCTACGGCACGTCCATCCCCTCGGGCTCATTGAGCCAGATTGCGTTGAACACCCTCAAGCAGTTCTACCCCGATCCGAACGTGGGCGACCCGACGGCCTACA
>DASWZM010000241.1:0-7774 GCA_036404455.1 Occallatibacter sp.
GGAAGAGGCCGGCGGGCGGGTAACGGACTTTTCCGGCGGACCTTTCCGGCTGGACAGCCGGGAAATTCTGGCCTCGAACGGGCTGATTCACGCGGAGTTGGTGGCGCTCTTCAGCGATATGTTTGCCGGACGCGACCTGGCGCCCATCCCCACGCCGCGGGAGTTTGCGCAGCACCGGGCGGAGCGGGGGGCGGCAGCGGTATAGGCGCCTTGCCGCTGCGGCTCCGCGGATGGTTCGGTCCCCGGAGCGAAAACGGGACGGGAAACGGGGATAATCCTCCTGATTCCCAGATGGCAAAACGCGGCTGCCGGAAGTCGAGTCACCCTTTGGGGTCCTGTGGTACTATGAGCGTCGAGAGTTTCAGTTCCCGGAGAATTCAGAGATGGCGTACATCATTGCAGAACCCTGTATCGGCACCAAGGACACCGCCTGTGTAGACGCCTGCCCTGTCGATTGCATCCACCCCAAGAAAGACGAAGACGGCTTTGGCGAGTCCGACCAGTTGTTCATCGACCCGGTCGAGTGTATCGACTGCGGCGCCTGCGTCCCGGCCTGCCCGGTCTCGGCCATCTTTGCGCAGGACGACCTGCCGGAGAAATGGGCTCACTTTACCGAGAAGAACGCCACACACTTCGGCCGTTAGGCGGCGTTCCGCTTCTTTACTTTTTTGAGATTTCTACCCACGCGCATTTCGCCCCGGCGGAATGCGCGTTTGTGTCTGTGCGCCGCGGATACGCTCCTGCGAGGCAGGGACGCTGAATAAGGCGGATGCTCTTGGCCGTCAGGCTTGCTGCGGCAGTCTACTGGAGGGGCTCATCCGGCTCTTCGGCGGCGGAGCCGAAATCCAGTTGTGGAATCCAACCCTTGGGGTCCGGAATGGCTCCGGCGCCGGGCGTGATGGCAAACCGCCCCTTCCCGATCTCGACAAAATCGACGCTGTCGCCGGTCTTGAGTCCAAGCTGTTTGCGGACGTGAGTGGGGAGGGTGATGCGGCCGTTGAAGGTGACCATTGCGGAGGGCATTTCGAACCTCTGGGACTATTCTAGCCCGAAATCGGGCGCCGGGGATGCACAGAATAGACCGCGGGGGCCGGCCGGAAGGGGCTATTCGAGAAGTTGCATGCCGGAAGCGCGTGCGGCACGGCGGTCGAAGGTGACGGTTCGACTGCACCCGGCCGCCCTGGCGGAACTGGCGATGAGGCAATCGGGGAAATCCGTGTTTCCTGAGCGATAGAGCCGCAAGGCCTCGCGCACATTGTCGTCCAATTCGACGACGATCTCCTTGCGGGAGAGCAGGTTGTCAAGGATGTGAATGACCCCGCTGCGATCGAACCGGTAGATGCGCCTCATTACCCACACAAGTTCCATGAGGGCTGCCAGGGCCATCCACCCTGGCTCAGTGACGGAGAGCGAACTCATGATCGCGTCTGCCTGGCGGTGCTGTGGAAGGTCGTCCTGAGCGAAGAAGCGGACGAGAACGTTGGTGTCCAGTCCAATCACGCGGCTTCACCGTCTTTTTTGTGGCGAGGGATCGGATCGCCGACGCTCGTCAGGTAGTCCTCGGCGGCAGCGTCGAGGATGGCCTCATCCATCTCCTCGATTGTGGGTACATAGCCTAGTTTAGGAAAGCAACCCCTCATCTCCATGATCGAGCCGGTCCTGGGTCTGATGGCAAACTGACCCTTCTCGATCTCGACGAAATCGATCTTGTCGCCGGCGTCGATGCCAAGAGCGGTTCGAACCTTGATGGGGATAGTGATTTGACCTTTCGACGTGAGAGTAGCGCTGGGCATCAGAATTCCTTTCAGAATCCAGTATACCTTACATCTCGACGAATTCCTTACCTTACTGTAAGGAATCTGTCGGAATGGTTTTCCCGAGAGCAATGGCGGATGCGAAGATAGTAGACGCATGAGCGTGCTGACCTCAGAGGCGGTGGTTTTGCGCACCTGGCCGGTGAATGAGGCCGACCTGATAGTGAGTTTTTTCACGCGCGATTACGGGCGGGTGAAGGGCGTGGCCAAGTCGGCGCTGAAGAGCCGCAAGCGGTTTGGCGGTGCGCTGGAGCCGATGACGGTGGCGCGGGCCTGGTTTGCCGAGCGACCGCGGCAGGAGTTGGTGCGGCTGGATCAGTTGGAGATTGTGCGCTCGCCGCTTTCGTCCCCCGTGGACCATGCACGGATGGCGGTGCTGAGCTTTTTTGCCGAGATGCTGGACGAGGCGCTGCCCGAGCACGATCCCCAGGAGACCGTCTTCCGGCTGCTGCTGGCGGTGCTGGAGCAGACCACGGTGGAACAGCCGTGGATGCCGCTGACCTATTTCTCGTTATGGATGACGCGACTGATGGGGCTTCTGCCGGACATTGGCCACTGCACGGCCTGCGGTGAGGCGCTCACGGCGGGCGAGACTAGCTTCAACACGCTCGGTGACGGGCTGTTCTGCGCGCTGCATCGGAACGGAAATGCGAGCGGGCTTTCGGCGGATTCCTGGCAACTGGCGCAACGGATGCTGAGGGCGCCGGCGTCGGCCTTTGCCGCCGAACCGTGGCCCAGGCGGCGCGGCCAGGACCTGCGGCGGTTTACCTTGCAGGCCCTGGAGCGGCATTTGGAGCGCAAGCTGCGCTCGGCGGAGGCGCTGGGGCGGCTGGGCGGGTGAAATCACCTGGATTTCAGACCTATCTCCCGGACGATAATGGATGGCGTAGAATCCGGATATGCAAAGACCGCGTCGAATGACGGCGATTATTGAGCGCGAAGGCGATGGCTTTGTCGCGTTGTGCCCCGAGTTGGATATCGCGAGCCAGGGTTCCTCGGTTGAGGAGGCGCGCGCCAACCTCGTTGAAGCCCTGACGCTCTTTTTCGAAACCGCCTCTTCTTCCGAAGTTGTACGGCGGCTGCACAGTGAAGTCTTTGTCACCCAGGTTGAGGTGCCCGTTGGGTAGACTGCGGGTCCTGTCCGGCTCCGAAGTCTCGAAAATTCTCGAACGGCACGGTTTTGTCGCGGTGCGCCAGCGCGGCAGCCATCGAATCATGCAGTTGCAAACGGAGGGGACAACCATCACCGTCCCCGTGCCGCTCCACGATCCCCTCCGGCGCGGCACTCTCCTGAGCATCATTCGCCAATCCGGTCTCGACAGGTCGCTGTTTGAATGCGAATAGTCTGGATCCTCGGCGCGAAGACGACGGCCGAGGCGCTGGCCCGGCTGGGAGGCTGATAGAATCGGGGTAGTCCCGACAAGAGAGAGTTCCGCGTGCCTTCATCCATTGTTGCATCCTCTGCGGTTGTGTCTGCACCGAAACCGGCCGCGCTGACCTTTCAGGAGCTGTTGTTCCGCCTGCAGGGGTTTTGGGCGGCGCGCGGCTGCGTGCTGCAGCAGCCCTACGACGTTGAAGTGGGCGCGGGCACCATGACGCCGGAGACGTTTCTGCGCGTGCTAGGACCCAAGCCGTACCGGGTTGGCTATGCGCAGCCTTCGCGGCGGCCGGCCGACGGACGCTACGGCGAGAACCCCAACCGGCTTTTCAAGCACACTCAGTTCCAGCTGATTTTGAAGCCTCCGCCGGTCAACGTGCAGGAGCTGTATCTCGAATCTCTGGAGTCGATCGGTATCGACCTGGCCCAGCACGACCTCAAGTTTGAAGAGGACAACTGGGAGTGGCCGGCGGGCGGCGCGTGGGGCGTGGGCTGGCAGGTGATGCTGGATGGCCTCGAGATTACGCAGTTTACTTACTTCCAGCAGTGCGGGGGAATGGACCTGGACCCTATCTGCGCCGAGTTGACTTATGGACTGGAGCGCATTGCGGCGTTTCTGCAGGATGTGGACTCGGTCTTCGACATTGTGTGGGCGCGCGATCCCGAGACCTGGGCGGCGGTGACGTATGGTGAAGTCAGGCTGGCCGAAGAGTTGCAGTTCAGTGTGTATAACTTCGAGTTTGCCGATGTTACCAAGTTGTGGGAGCACTTCAATCTTTATGAGGCCGAGGCGCAGACTCTGCTCGGAAAGGCCAATGCGCTGTTTGCCAAAGAAGATGCGGATGCGGTGGAGAAGAGGCGGTTTCCGCTGCTGGCCACGTATGAGTTAGCGCTCAAGTGCTCGCACCTGTTCAATCTGCTGGATGCGCGCGGAGCCATCAGCGTGACGGAGCGGGTGGGCGTGATCGGGCGCATTCGCGCGCTGGCGGTGGGCGTTGCAAAGGCGTATGCGGTGCAGCAGGAGAGCAGTATCTAGTTACTAGCTTTTAGCTTCTAGCTTTCCCTGCTTGCGATGGACTAAGCGACTTGGCGCACGAAAGAGTCAGCTAAAAGCTAGAAGCTAGTCTTGAAGGCAGTAATAAGAAAGAAACTCGAATTATGGCGGATTTTTTGCTGGAGATTGGGCTGGAAGAGGTTCCGGCCCGCATGATTGCCGGGGCAGAGGCCGAGTTGGGCAGGCGGGTGAACGATCTGCTTGCGCGGGAGCGGCTGCTTGGTCCGAACGGCAAGCTAACGACGTACTCGACGCCGCGACGGCTGGCCGCGCTGGTGGAGGATGTGTTAGCCGGCCAGGCGGACACAAAGGAACAGTTGACGGGCCCGTCGTGGAAGGTGGCGTTCAAGGCCGGCGCGCCGACTGCGGCGGCCGAGGCTTTTGCGAAGAAGGCCGGCGTGAACGTTGCGGCTCTCGAAAAGGTCACCAACGCCAAAGGCGAGTATGTGGGCGCAACGGTGAAGCGGCTGGGACGCGCGGCGGCGGAGCTGTTGGCGGCGGAACTGCCGAAAGAAGTGCTGGGCCTCTACTGGGCAAAGAATATGTACTGGCGCGCGGGCAAGCCGGAGCGCTTTGTGAGGCCGGTGCGGTGGGTCGTGGCGCTGCTCGATTCCGCCGTTGTGCCGCTGGAGATTGCGGGGATTGCGGCCGGCAATGCGAGCCGCGGGCATCGCGTGCTGCATGGCGACGAGCCGGTGATTGTAGATCAAGCGCAGCACTACTGCGAAAACTTGCGCGCTGCAAGCGTGGTGGTGGATGTGGCCGAGCGCAGGCAGTCGATCCGCAAGGCGCTGGATGCGGCGACGCGCACGGTGGCTGGAGCTCGCTGGCGGGAGGATGCGGCGCTGATTGAAACCGTGGTGCATCTGACCGAGTGGCCAACGGTCGTGTTGGGCGACTTCGAGCCCGAGTACCTGGCGCTGCCCGAAGAGGTGCTGGTGACGGTGATGCGCGACCACCAGAAGTATTTTGCTGTCGAAGGCGCGGACGGCAAGCTGGCTCCGCATTTTCTGGCGGTGCTGAATACGCAGGTGGACGACGAAGGCCGGGAGATTATCCGGCACGGCAATGCGCGGGTGCTCAGGGCGCGGTTCAAGGACGCGCGGTTCTTCTGGGACTTCGATCAGAAGACGCCGCTCGCCCAGCGCGTGGAGAGCCTGAAGGCGGTCACGTTTCAAAAGGAGTTAGGCAGCTATCACTGGAAGACCGAGGCGAACCTGCGTGTGGCTGAGCACCTGACCCGGAAGCTGAATAGCGACTACGGCGTTTCATTCGATAATTACCGGCTGATGAATGCCGTCCGATTCGCCAAGACCGATCTCACCACCGAGCTCGTGAAAGAGTTTACCGAACTGCAAGGCATTATTGGCGGCCTCTACGCACGCGCGCAGGGCCTCGGCGAAACAGTGGCGCGCGCCATCTATGACCAGTACACGCCTGCGTCGACAGAAGACCGGATTCCGGCAACCGTCGAAGGGCAGGCGCTGGGCCTGGCGGACCGGATTCAGACGATTACTTCGATGTTCGGCATCGGCAACGCGCCGACCGGCTCGAAGGATCCGTTCGCCTTGCGCCGTGCGGCCAATGCGATCGTGAAGATTCTGGCCGAGTCGGAGTTGCCGCTGACGCTGAGCGATGTGGTTGCAGCGAGTGGCGCCGTTGGAGGCAACGGAGAGCAGGTCGCGGCATTTCTACGGGAGCGGCTGCAATTTTATCTGAAAGATGTGCGCGGCTTTGCCTACGACGTGGTGAGCGCGGTGCTGGCTGCTGGAGCGGACGATGTAAGAGATGCGATTGCGCGGGCTGAAGCGTTGACGGTTGCCCGCGAATCCGCCGATTTTGCAGCCATTTCCGTTGCTTTCAAGCGCATCAAGAATATCCTGCGCCAGGCGGATGAGAAGCAGTTCGTGTACGGTTTGGCGAAGGATGTCGAGCTTTCGCCGGAAGCGCAGCAGCTTGCCGATGCGGCTGCCGCGCTTGCTCCGGAAGTGGCAGAGTTGCGCAAGTTGCGTCTGTACGGCGAGGCGCTCGCCTGCATTGCGACGCTGCGGCCTGCGGTGGACGCGTTCTTCGACAAGGTGATGGTGCTCGATCCTGACCCAGCGGTGCGTGGGGCACACCTGGGGTTGATCGACGAGGTGCTGCGCGGCTTCTCCGGCATTGCGGACTTCAGCGAGATTGTGACGGCGTAGGGCTGGAGTGATTTTCGCCGGGCTGGCTGAGAGTTTTGGATTTGAAGGTCTCAAAATCGAGACCCCTTTCGACAAGCTCAGGGCAGGCTCTGGGGCACCCGGCATTTGTGGGATGGGCGGCATACTGCTTCATTTTGAAATCGGGGCTCTCTTCCCCGCATCCCCGGCTGTCTCCGCACGTCTACAATCAGTAGAGATGTCCGACACGCTTTATCTGAGTTTGTGGTACCCGAATCTGCGCCTGGCGGCGCTTCCCGACAAGCTGACGGCGGTCCTGGGCGCGTTTGCCACACACGGCGGCGAGTCTGGAGTCTATGCAGCCACTGTTTGGCCCATCAATTGGACCGAGACACCTATTTTTCAGCGGGTTTGGGGACGCGGCGGGAAGGCGGCCGAACAGGGCGCTGAGCCGCGGCTGGCGGTGGAAGAGGCGCTCGAGTCGCTGCATGACGATTATGCGTACGAGTTCCAGATCGGATGGAGCTTGTGGGAGGTGGAAGCGGCTGGTGGCCTCCCACCCCACGAACAAGGACCCGTTCGCGGGGGCCCCGGCCTCGATGCGCGCTGGGTGCGGGAGCCGCGGCTGGTGCGGGTGACGGGCTACGGGCCGCTTTTCGACGAAGGGGCCTATGAACAGGATGGGCATATCCGCGTGGACTTTGGCTCGGACGCGCCGTTCCTTGAAGAAGGTGTGGAACTGGACTCGGTTGCGGCCCGTCACGTGGAAGAAAATGTGCGCCAACTCGTGGAGCTGACCGCGGCTGTCGAAAAGGCTTCGGGGGCCACGGCGCGCCTGCTGTGGAGCGAGCTGGGCGAGAGCCTTGCCCAGCGGCTGGCGGCGCGTTTAGGGGTGGGCAACTGAGCGTGCGATTCACCATTGAGCGATTGCGGACGCTGGTGCTGGCGGCAGGAGTTCTGCTGGTGGGGGCGCTGGTGGCGTTTCTGGCCGTGAGCAGACTCAAGAATCCGCTCAACCTGAAAGAACTGCCCAAGCGGCTGGGGGTCGACATCACGGCGGATGCCAGCGGCTACACCTTCGACCATGCCTTTGGCGCGCATTCGCGGTACAAGATTCACGCGTCGAAGGTGGTGCAGTACAAACAAGGCAGGGCGGTGCTGCACGACGTGAAGATTGAGCTGTATGACGAAGACGGCAGCCGCGTGGACCGCATCGAGGGCAACGAGTTCGAGTACGACCAGAAGAACAAAATGGCGACGGCCACCGGGCCGGTGGAGATTACGCTGATGCGTCCGGGCGTGGCGCCGGCGATTGCACCGAGGGCGACGCCGGGGCAGGTGGCAGGCGGCAAGCCAAAGGGCAGTACGCTGGCCTCGG
>DASWZM010000242.1:0-5622 GCA_036404455.1 Occallatibacter sp.
ATCACAGAACTGAAAAGCAAAACAGGTGTGTTGCTCAGACGTATACGGTTTACTGGGCCTTACTTCGGGCTTTTGGCGTTGTTCATTATCGTGATGAAATGGATATTCCCTACAGGCGTGCCTCCTTCCGATGAAGATGCATTTTCTGCATGTTTTGGAGGAGTTATGGTATTGTCACTGCTGCTTCTGCTGCTTAATCGCTTCGATACATCTGGTCCAACAAGAGAAGAGTTTGAACGAGCGAGAGAGAATTGGCTGAGAAGAAAGAAGCGGAATGCTCCGAAGTGAGGTGTCGATTTCAAACTATGAGAACGCCGACTGATCTGATTAAGGAATTAGAACCCCTATCTGCTCACCGTGCGAGGTTTTCCCCGCCCCGAAGCTTTCCGCGTTAGTCGGGCAACTAGCTCTTCAGCACTAGGTTTAGCCTCGCGCCAAATGCTAAAAGCCTGTTCGACAAAATCAATGCGTTGTGGAAGCGTCATAGACCTAAGTCCGCCCTCACACATCAGTCTCAGGTGAACCCTCACGGCAGCCAGTTTGGTATAGAAAAGAACGACCTCAGACGCATCACTCCCCAACAGTCCGATTTTATCTACATTGTTCGCAAAGACGGGATCGCTTTGAGGCGGAGAGCCAAACATCGTCGGGACAACATCCTCGCCTCTTTTCCAGGAACCAAGGAGATTCTCCGCAAGAGCCTCGTGCTTCCGAATTTCAGAAATTTTGAGTAAGGCGTCGATTTCAGCACCGAATGCCGCCCGTAATGCTAGACGCTGTTGTCTATGCTCCCAAAATTTCGCTGCGAATGCTCCCCCAAAGGTGAGAACGCCACCGACGATGGCGGCCAACAATGTTTGCCACGCAGCTAGGTTACTTGGGTCGAGAGTGGGGGTGAGCGTCATAGAAGTTGCTGCTTATAGGCCCCATTGTATGCCCAGCATCTTGTTAAGCGTTGTGGTCACTCGCGTAAATGCTCCCAAAATGCGACGATTGGCGAGGCGACAAAGAAATCCCCGAGAATAACGACGCCAGAGAGGATAGCCGCCCTCCACTGTTCAAGTGTCTCGCTCTTCGCGCGAACGGCAATCTGGAATAAGACGGTCTGGAAAGCCCATCCAATGCCCAAGGCAATGAGAAGGCCGATGACTAGGTGATAAGCAAACAACCAGCCTGTAAAAAGGCCCACGATGCTCATAAAGATGTGGCCGATGAAAGAGCACCAAAAAGCAGTGCTCAACGAGAACTGAACGCGACCAATCAATTTACTCAACAAAAGCAGCAACACCATGCCAACGACGATAGCGACAGCAGTGTTACGAATAAACATAGGGCAATTTTAGACTACCGACGAAACTGCACAAATGACGCTCCTCTGGGGAAGATGGGGCGGCTGTCTCACAAAGGGTAAGTTTTGCGACACCTCTCGGACCGGCTGAAGATGTGGACTTGCGCGTCTCGAAAGCCTGTCTCTCGTCTCCATGCCCCGCCGTGTTTCTTTATCTCTCGACAAAACGATCCCCTTTGTCGATGCTCCGAGATCTTCCTTCCCGCTTGGCGCGGGCCTCTCAAGCATCCGGCAGGGTAAACTCTCTTGCAAGAGGAAACCAGGACTATGGATCGTCGCGAACTCATCCAGACCGGAGCGGCAGCCGCTTCCGGCATGATTCTGCTCAAACCCCTCACGGCATTCGGCTACCAGGCCAACTCCGCCGTGCGGCACGGCCTGCTGGGCTGCGGCAACCGCGGCACCGCGGTGGCCAACTCATTCTCCCAAAACACCTCCGCGCAGGTCGTGGCGCTCGCCGATCTTTTCCCCGACCAGCTCGCCGCCGGCCACAGCCACTTTGACCAGCTCAACGCGAGCCTTGGCCGGCCGCCCATCGACACGAAGCTCCTCTTTCACGGCCCCCACGCCTTCGAGGAACTGGCCGCGTCGCCGGACGTCGATCTGATTCAGATCTCCACGCCGCCTTTCTTTCACGTCCAGCATCTTGAAGCCGCAGTCGCCGGGGGCAAGCACGTCTACTGCGAGAAGCCGGTGGGAATCGACGTGCGCCAGGCGCGGCAGGCTCTCGAAATCGCCAAACGCGTCAAGCCCGCGCAAAGCGTCGACGTCGGATTCCAATGCCGCAACGCGCCGCCCATCGCCGCCATCGCGGAAAGGATCAAGGCCGGCGCGCTGGGCAAGATCGCCCTGGTTTCGGGCATCTATTACGCGCCGGCTTCGACGGAAAAGACGCGCCCCGGCGCCTCCGCCGACGAGTATCGCCTGCGCAACTGGCTCTGGGACCGCGCCCTCTCGGGCGACATCCTGGTCGAGCAGAATATTCACATCATCGATCTCAGCAACTGGCTTCTTGGCGCCCGTCCCCTCAAGGCGATCGTCACCGGAGGTCGCAACATCCTCACCCACTTCGGCGATTGCTGGGACAATTACCAGGTCGACTTCACCTATCCCGGCGACATTCACCTATCCTTCGCGTCCACCCAGTTTGGCAGCGATGGCGTTTTCGATGCCGGCCTGCGCCTCTTTGGCGCCTCAGGCTCCGCAAACGTTCCCTACTCCGGCCCGGTGCAGATTACGGGCGCCCAGGCGTGGGCGTGGCAGGATTCGGCCTCCACTGCTCCCGGCTCCGGCAAGTTCGCGGCCAACGGAGCATTCAGTGACAATCTGGCCCTTGCCGACCGCGACAAGGAGCGCACATTCATTGACAGCATCACTTCCGGCAACTGCCACAACCAGATTGCCGCCGGTGTTGAAACCGCTCTAAGCTGCATGCTGGGCCGCATGGCCGGCCTGCAGCACCGCGAAGTAACCTGGGAAGATCTGCTCGCCCACGGCGAAACCTACCAGCTCGGATTCAGCTTAGACCAGTTCGCCTGAGAGCAACACCCGCCGGTACACCATAGCAAGGACCTCAGTCCCGGGGTCAGAAAGCCGCGGCAGGATGCGGCGGACATCCGCCAGGACTACTTTGCGGCATGGAAAAGAGCGCTGAAGTCGGATTTTCCCGTGCCGGAGGCGTACCACGCGGCCCAGTAGTAGGGATGGCGGTAGCGGGCATCGCGGACGAGGGATTGCCGAGCTGCGGTCAGTGCCATGGGGACGCTGAGCCCCCTGGCCAGGCCGCCGTAAAAGGCGTCCATCAGGGGAACGGCCGAGGCGGAGTCGATCTTCCAGCGGGTGGCTACCACCTCCGGCACGCCCAGCCCGGCCAGCGTGTCCACGATGTCCCCCATGCCGTGATTCCAGCCCTCTTCTTTTTTGCCCGTCGAGCAGGCGGAGAAGACGGCCAGCCGGGCCGCGTGGGGCGGGTGCCGGCGCAGCAGGCCGCTGTCCAGCCATGGCGTCTCTGGACTGGTTTCTTTGTCACTTCCGCCTGCTGGATTCGTAGCGCTGGGAGCCGTCCTTGCGGGAGCCAGCAGCAAACGCGCGGCGCCGTCCCACTGTGCGGCGTGACCGGCAAAGTGAATCCACGCGGCCGTGGCCAGGCGCGCGGTCACCTGCGGCTGGGTTGCGTGATCGCCCAACAGAAGATTGGGGTTGTTGCCGAAACGCGCCACGGCCCGGGCCTCGCTCAGCGCTTCCGGCAGGAACTGGCTCTCCCCTGAAGCAACCGACGCACCCACGATGAGAGGGCTGCCGGGGGGTTTGGCCGCGGATGGCCCGATGGCCGCAGGCGGGTGGTCGAGCAGCAAAGATGGCGACTCCTCCAGATTGAACTGCAACCCGATGGGGCCTGCGGCGGTCGCCGCCGAGGGCCAGGGCAGATTGCCGAGAAGAGGGTCGGACTCGATCAACAGATGGCTGCTTTGGCCGGCCGATCCGTCCAGCGGCTCAACCCGTTGAAGCGGGTCAAGCAGGACGGCGCCCGCACGCCGCTCCGCCCGATCCACGGCGTCCATGGGGGTTGCGGGCGAACTGACGGCGCGCTCCAGCGGATCTGCTGCCGCTTGCACCTCCTCCCTGTGCACCGGAACCTGGAGCCAGACCACTCCCCCGGCGCTGGCCCGGTACAAGAGCAGCCGGTCGGGAAGAACCAACTGGCCCAGCATGCGGTCAGGACCAAGCCGCTTGAGCGCGGCCGCCAGTTCCGGCTGCAGGCACGCAAGGCCTTTGTCCGGGCAGGCAGTCACCGGAATGCCCAGAATCCTCAGCCTGTATCTCTCCCAAAGAGCAAGAACGTCCTGGCCGGAACGACCCTCCGCCAGCCAGACACCGGCCAGCACGGCATACAGGTCGCGGTCCTGCTGGGCTAGGACGATGCCCGCCGTGCCATCCTTGCCCGCCAGGCGTTCTTCCTCAACAAGCGCACTTAGCAGCAAGGGTTCGGCCGTCTCCAGATGACCCTGCGCGAGTTCCAACCGTCCCCGCGCTACCGCATAGTCCCGGCGATGATAGGAGTTCTGCTCTCCGGCCATGTGTTCGAGCGCGACATCGAGCATCTTTGCCGCCGCGGACAGATCCTGGCGGTCAAGATATGCGCCGGCCAGGGCAATCTCATTCTCGGCCAAAAGGCTCTTCACGGACGCTCCGCCTCCATTGGCTGCCAATTCACCCTGCGCCAGGCGCGTCTGCTCCAGCGCCTCGGCAATGGAACCGGCCCGAATGGCGACAGAGGCCAGCTTGAACCTCTCGGTTGGAATCAGGTGGCGGGCCTGGGTGAGCTCCAGGACCGCAACCGCCTCGCGTTGCAGCAAGAGCGTGAGCCGGACGCGGGGAGTGGTTTCCTCCACCTGTTCCAAGCCGGACAAGGTTCCATAGAGCCGGATAGGGGCAAAATCGCCGGTGTAGAACCTGCGCACCGTGGGAAGGTCGACCCGCCATGCGCCCTCGGCGTCCCCCGAGTCAACAGCCGCCGAACCGAGCAGGTTCCTGGCTCGCAGCTCGAGAAGCGTATACCCGCGATCATGGGCCAGCCCGATGGCGCGCAGATAGCCCGGATTGTTCTCCGAGGCGGTTCCAGGGGCGGGATCGCAGAGGGTCTCTTGCGTGAGGGCGTGAATCTGAATCCATTGAAACTGGGGGTTGCGTCCCAGGACTGGATGGACCGCCTGATAGCAGCCGGAAAGTTTCGAGGAACGGACCAGTGCGTACGACTGCTCGACCTGCGCCCGGTCTTCCCCAGCTGGATTGTGCAGGGCATGGAAGAGCTGGCTGGCCTCGAGGGCGCGCTGGCGGGCGGTGGGGAAATCGCCGAGAACGTCCGCGCTGATGCCCTGGGCAAGAGCATGGATGGCCTGGATGAAATGCGGATCGGCTGGAGAAGAGTCGGAAAAGGAAGATTTGAGGGGAAGAAGCTGGGTGAGCCAAGGGTCCTGGTGGTTGCGTTCGAGGGAGGCGGCGAGGGAGTGGAGAAGGGTGCGGGCGGCCTGGCAGTCATCCGCGCACGGGGACCCTCGGGAGCGGTCGACGGGCCTGGGGAAGGCGGTGTCGAGCAGGCGGGGGAGCAGCGGGCTGGAGAGTTCCTCGTCGATCCCGGCCAGCGTGGCGGGATCGGCCGCCAGGGCGCGCATGGCCTGCGGCGTGGCCAGGTACTGGTCAATCCGGCTCTGATGGGACTTCAACTGGTTGAACTTCTGCTCCAGGGCCTGCAGGCGGCGGCGGCCTTCGGCCAG
>DASWZM010000243.1:0-1957 GCA_036404455.1 Occallatibacter sp.
GAACTTCGGAGGCTTGAAGCAACTTGAAAAGGAGAAACGCAATGACCAACCGCAGTCTAACCGCGCAAAGAACGTGGTGCTTCGCGGCCACACTGTTGGCGGCATTCTGGCTGTCCGCCGCCATCCCCTGCTTAGCTCAAGCAGGCAGAGGCACTTTAACCGGCTCGGTCAAGGACCCAACCGGCGCAGTCGTGGCAGGGGCATCGATCGAGCTGAAAGAATCAGACACGGGCAGCCCTTACGGCATGAACGCGACCGACGATGGCCTGTTCAACTTTTCCGAGCTTCCACCCGGGACTTACACCCTGACTGTAACTTCTTCAGGGTTCGAGTCCTACATCCGGAGCGGCATCATCGTGGAGGTTGGTAGCACGGCCACTGTCGATGTCGTTTTGAAAGTGGGAACGGCTAAAGAGAGCGTAACCGTCACGAGCGACGCCTCGCACCTGGAGTCTGAATCCTCCGATGTCGGCTACTCGATGTCGCCTCAGGTACTGGAATCGCTTCCGCTCCCCTTCGGCGGTGAGATCCGCGACCCGCTCGAGTTTGCGGCACTCTCGCCCGGATTCGCCGGCACCATGAGCAACAACCCCTCCTCGCCGCCCGCCGGAGCCTTCAAGCTCAGCGGCGGACAACAGGGCGGCGGCGACATTTTGCTCGACGGCGCCACCACCGAGCTCGCCTCGGCCAACATGCAGGTCACCTATAACTTCAGCGTCGAGGCCGTCTCCGAATTCAAGGTCATGACCAACACCTTCGACGCCCAATTTGGAAGCGCCAGCGGCGGCGTGGTCAATCTCGTCTCTAAGCAAGGAACGAACGACTTTCACGGCTCGGCTTACGACTTGCTCAAGAACCGCGTCCTGGATGCCAACAGCTGGACCAACGACCTCGCTAACGCGCAAGCCGGCAAGATCGTAGACACGAAGCCGATCGACACCCAGAACGACTTCGGCGCAAGCGTCGGCGGGCCGGTGCGCGTTCCCTGGCTTTACAACGGCAAAGACAAGACCTTCTTCTTCTTCAATTACGAGGGCTTCCGACAAGAGAACGGGAGCACCTCGCTTCTGTCGGCTCCCACCCAGGCCATGCTCGGCGGCGACTTCTCTGCATTGCTGACTCCGACGATAGTTCAGAAGCAGACCTTCCCGGCGCACATCCTTTACGACTACACGACCTGCACTGGCGCCAACCAGGGACAGACTTGCCAGGCTTATCCAAACAACAAAATCACCGAGGCCCCGGATCCGGTCTTTACCGCCGCCTCCAAGGTCATACCCTCCGCCCCCTCCAGCGCCACCAGCCCTTACTTCAACATCAATGACGTCAGTTCCAATCACGAGCAAGCCGACATGTGGAACGTCCGCATCGATGAGAACATCAACACGCGCAACAAGATCTCAGCCAGTTACTTCACCGGCAACATGCCTTACATCAGCACCCAAAGCCTCGGGTCGCTTTACACCGGAGGCAACATCCAGGGCAACAAATATGTGCGTCTGGGCTATGACTACTTCATCTCGCCCACCATGCTCAACCACTTCAACGCCGGCTTCACTCGCCGCCATCGCCTTGAAACCTCGGGCGAGGGCGGATTTGGCGGTGACTGGGCATCCAAGTTCGGGCTCAAGGGCGTAGGCGACAAGGTCTTCCCTCGCTTCGACATCAACTATCCGGGCAATGGCATCAACACCCCCAGCGATGGCGACAGCGTCTTCGACGACAACGTCTTTCAATATGACGACGCGGTCTCGTGGCAGAAGGGCCGTCACAGCTTCAGGTTCGGCGGCGAATTCCGCGCCGCACAGTTCAACCTCGGCATCCTGACCGGCAGCGCCGGCCATTTCAACTTCGCGTCGGGCCCCACCAGCACTCCGACTGACGGCAACTCAGGCTTCGGCTTCGCCAGCTTCTATCGAGGAACATTCACTAGCGTAAGCGGCGATGAGTCTGAAAT
>DASWZM010000244.1:0-3216 GCA_036404455.1 Occallatibacter sp.
ACGGAAAGAAACGCCCACATTCCCCAATTGCTGAATACTTCGTCACTCCCGAAGAGCGAAAGAGCCAGATACGTCATAGAATCCTCCTGATCCGATTGCAGGGTTTTTGTCCCTTGCGTCTGGTGGGACCGGAGATGGTGGAATGCGGTTGCATTTTGTTGAGAATTCTTTTCCCGCGACAAAATGCAACCGGACGGGCGGATTTGCTGTCCCACCGCACGGAGAGAGCCTGAGTTGACAGAGACGCCAAATCGCACGACCCCAAAGAGCGCGGCGGAAGACCTGGCCGACGCGGAGCGCGTGTTGGCGGGCGAGGTGCAGGCGTTCGAGGGGATTGTGCGGCGCTGGCAGGGGCCGCTGGTGAATATGGCGTGGCGCTATTGCCGCGATCGGGGACGGGCCGAGGAGTTGGCGCAGGAAGCATTCATCCGGGCCTGGCGCGGGCTGGCGGGGTGGCGGCGGGAGGGGAGCTTTTCGACCTGGCTGTTTGCGCTGGCGGCCAACGTCTTCCGCTCGGAGCTGAAGCGGTTTCCGACGGTCAATCTGCCACTGGATAAGGTTGCCGAGCCAGCCGGGCCTGCCGGGCAGCACCGGGCGCTGGCGGCGCAGTTATGCGCGGATGCAGTGCGGCGGGCGGTGCTGGCGTTGCCGATGCGCTACCGGGAGCCGGTGATTCTGTTCTATTTTCATGAGATGGACCTGGCAGCGGCGGCGCGAACGATGGGGCTGCCGGAGGGGACGCTGAAGGCCCGGCTTTCCAGGGCGCGGGCGCTGTTGCGAAGACGATTTCCGGGGCTGGAGGCCGAGCAGGAATCCCACCCTAGCCGCAAAAGCAACGACGCGGCGAGGGTGGGGCACCCGGATTCCCTTGACAGTGAGATTGCTCACAACGCAGGAAAGGAGGCTTGAAGATGAATCGGAAAAAGAATGAAAGCGAAGCGATGGAGCTGAGCCGGATGGATGACATTCTGGCGACGGAAGAGGAACTGATCCCGTCTTCAGGCTTTCTGGCTGCGGTGATGGAGAGCGTGCGCGAAGAGGCCGGGACCCCTGCGCCGATTCCCTTCCCTTGGAAGCGCGCTGTGCCGGGATTTGTGCTGGCTGCCGGGGTGTTCTGGTGGGCCGCGGTAGAGCTGGTACGGCTGGGAGTTCCGGCGATGAAGGGGATTTCGCTGGTTGCGCCGCATCTGCCGGCGGCAATGGTGCGGCCGATGGAACAGGTGGGGTGGGTTGCGCTGGCGCTGGGGGCGTCACTGGCGTCGTGGCTGCTGTCGCGGCGGCTGGCGGGGCAGTCGGGGCTGCTGTAGGCTGGGGGACCTGTGGACGGGCCGCGGGGCGGCAGGCGCGGAGAATGGCTTAAGCAACGGTCCAGTCTTCGGTTTTGAGGCCGTCGACGAAGGAGAAGACCTGATCGTGGGTTACGAGAGTCAGACCCAGAGCAAGCGCATGGGCGGCGATCATCAGGTCTTCTACGCTGAGCGGGCGGCCTTTGCGTTCCTGGTTGGCGCGCAATTGGCCGTAGGCGCTGGCGGCGGCCGAGTCCCAGGGCAGGATCAAGGCATCGCTCAGGAAGGATTCGACCGCTGTGCGTCTCCGAATTGCGCTTGGGTTCCTGGCCAGACCGTACCGCAACTCAGCTTCGGTGATTGTCGAGACTGCCGTCACGGGCAAACCAACCGTCTCCAGCTTTGCCCGCACTTGCGGTGGATTGTGTGCAACGTGGTAGCTCACTGTGTTGGTATCGAGCAGGTAGAGGATCTGCATGGATTAAAAGAGATCCAGCTCACGTGGCATACTGGTGTGGCGTTCGAAGAAGTCCTCTGGATAGCTTGCCCGGTCGAGAATTTTGAATAGCTGTTCCTTCGTCAGGTTCCTGGGCCGAGGTGGCAGCTTGGCAAATTCCTCTTCCGTGGCATCGTCGGGAATGGCGTCGTAAAGGGCGAACCACTCATCGAAGCTCACGGTAGGCTCGGGCTGCGCCGGGGTCAGAACGACCTCGCCAGTCGCCGGATCACGCCGGATCGCAACCTCAGTGCCCTCGAAACGGAACTCCTTGGGCAAGCGGACGGCCTGGCTGCGGCCGTTCTTGAAGAGCTTGGCGGTTCTGGGCGCGACGGCAGGCGCAGACGCTGTTGAGGTTTGCTGTTTGGTATTTGTTGCGCTCATCTTCGGCCTCCTGTCCTGTGGTCTATACCGAAGTATATACCACTTTGGTCGTCCGCCCCGCCCTCATTGCACTGCCGAATACTTTTCACCGAACTGGCGCAGTTTGGCCAGGGTGGCGGCGGCCTGGCCGGAGTCGATGGCTTCGGCGCCCATGGCTACGCCCTGCTTGAGATCGTTGGCGAGTCCAGCGGCTACCAGGGCGGCGGCGGCATTCAAGAGGACAATGTCGCGGCGGGCACCGGGAATGCCGGTCAGGACGTCGTAGAGCAGGGACGCATTGGTTTCCACGTCGCCTCCGATGAATTGATCGAGGGTGGCGCGGGGCAGGCCGGCCATCTCCGGAGTGACGCGGGCGGCTTTCAAGGTGGACTGGCCGGTTTCGGACTCCTCAACGCGTGCGACGACTGACTCGCCGGTGGTGGTCAGCTCGTCGATGCCATCGGTGCCGTGGACGACGAAGGCACGCTTTGCGCCCAGAGCTGCGAGGGTGCGTCCGACGAGCAGGACGCGGCTGGGCGCGAGTACGCCGATGACCTGGGCGCGGGCTCCGGCGGGGTTGGTGAGCGGGCCGCAGAGGTTGAAGATGGTGCGGAAGCCGAGCGCCCGGCGCAGGGTGCCGACGGCCTTCATGGCGGGGTGATAGAGGGGCGCAAAGAGGAACATGAAGCCGGTATGGCGGAGGCACTCGACGGCCAGTTCCGGGGATAGGGTGATGGGGACGCCGAGGGCCTCGAGGACATCTGCCGCGCCGCAGCGGGAGGTGACGGCGCGGTTGCCGTGCTTGGCGACTTTGGCGCCGGCGGCCGCGGCTACCAGCGCCGCGCCGGAGGAGATGTTGAAGGTGAGGGGTCCGCCGCCGCCGGTGCCGACGACGTCCACCAGTTCGCCGCGCTCCTCAGGGGTGAGAGGAATTGGCAAGGCACGCTGGCGCATGACCTCAACGAAGCCGGCCAGCTCGGGGGCCAGTTCGCCGCGGGTGGCGAGAACGGTGAGCAGGGCGGCGATCTCGACATCCGGAACTTCGCCGGAGAGGATTTCAGTGAGGGCGTG
>DASWZM010000245.1:0-1775 GCA_036404455.1 Occallatibacter sp.
CAGGTGCTCGGCTATGCGCCCAAAAGCGAAGGTGATTTCCGCCGCATACTCGAATCCAAAGAGGTCGATGTCATTACTGTAGCCACGCCCGACCATTGGCACACTCCCATGGCCGTGCTGGGCCTGAAGGCGGGCAAGCACGTGTATGTGGAAAAACCCTCCAGCCAGAATCCAGGCGAGGGCGAGCTCCTGGTGGCTGCCCAGAAGAAATACGGCAAGCTCGTCCAGGTCGGCGATCAGCAGCGCTCGGCGGACTTCACGATCAAATTGATCCAGAAGATCCACGACGGGTACATTGGCGACACCTATATGGCCACGGCCTGGTATGCCAATACGCGCGGCGCTACGTACTACGGCAAGCCCGGTCCCGCTCCCGCCACGCTCAATTGGGACCTGTGGCAGGGCCCTGCGCCACGCAGCGAGTACAGAGAGAATATCCATCCCTACAACTGGCACTGGTTGCGCCGCTACGGCACCGGCGAAGCCCTCAACAACGGTACCCACGAAATCGACGTCTGCCGCTGGGCGCTCCAGGCCGAGTTTCCTCACGCCGTCACTGCCTCGGGGGGCAACTACCAATTCAAGGATGACTGGGAGTTTTACGACACCCTGATCACCAACTTCGAATATCAAGACAAGACCATCTCCTGGGAAGGCCGCAGCCGCCAGGGCATGCGTCTCTACGACCGTGACCGCGGCTCGGTGATCTACGGAACCAAGGGATCGGTGGTCATCGACCGCGGCGGCTACGATGTCTACGACTGGAAGGGCAAGCAGATCGACCAGTACCGCACCGGCAGCCATACTGCAACCACGGACACCATCGGCGCCGATAACATGACCGACGCCCACTTCGCCAACCTGATTGCGGCCATTCGCGGCCAGGAAAAGCTCAATTCGCCGATCCCGGTCGCCAATGTCACTGTCACCATGCTTCTGCTCTCGAACATCGCCTGGCTCGTCAATCGCAAGCTGCGCATCGCTCCAGAAACCGCGCACATCCTCGACGATCCCGAAGCCATGAAGTACTGGGCACGAAGTTATGAAAAGGGCTGGGAAGTGACGGTGTGAGAGACGAGCTTCTAGCTTTTAGCTCTTAGCTTTTAGCTCCCGGTCCCCGGGTCTTTGATCGCCTGAGGAGAAACTTTCCGTGTCCCACCCTTTTTGTCCGCCGCGGCGGCAAAGGGGTGGGATAGCGCGAACTTCACTGGAGCAGACTCATACTGTCAGAGAGATCGAGGCCAAGAGCCAATAGCGAAGAGCTAAAAGCTAAAAGCTGAGGAGAAACGACCATGCAAGCCGCAACCAACCAATTGGCCGCCGCGCAAGCCGGAACCATTACCCTGGGCGGCGACCTGACGGTGAACCGCATGGGTTTCGGCTCTATGCGCATCACCGGCAAGGGAATCTGGGGCCCTCCTGACGACGTTCCCGGCGCCCTTGCCACGCTACGCCGCGCCGTTGAGTTGGGCGTCAACTTCATTGACACGGCCGAC
This sequence comes from Occallatibacter sp., assembly GCA_036404455.1. GTDB lineage: Bacteria > Acidobacteriota > Terriglobia > Terriglobales > Acidobacteriaceae > Telmatobacter. The sequence goes on from DASWZM010000245.1 coordinate 1,497, forward strand.
TCTTACGGCCCCGATGTCTCAGAGGAATTGATCGCCGAGGCCCTGTGGCCTTATCCAGCGGATCTCGTGATCACCACCAAAGCCGGCTGGGTGCGCCACGGTCCGGGCATCTGGCAGCACAACGCCGCCCCGGGACACATTCAGGAGGCCATCGAGGGCAGCCTGAAACGCCTGCGCCTGGAGCGCATCGACGTTTACCAGCTCCATGTCCCCGATCCGGCCGTCTCCTTCGATGCGTCCATGGAAGCCCTGGCGCGGCTCCAGGAGCAGGGCAAGATC
>DASWZM010000246.1:0-2150 GCA_036404455.1 Occallatibacter sp.
TGTTTACCACATTCCGGGAGACAAGGCCCTCTCCCTCCGCGCCTGTTTGTGCGCAGCTTCCTGACCTGTGCTTCGCTTGGTGGAGCTCTCCACGCTTGCTGTCGGGCTGTCGCGCCCTATTCAATTCACATTATGCGCCGCAGGCACATAATTCTCTGCAAAAAGGCCGCCGTTTTTCCGGATGCGATGGGGAGCGCATCCCTGGACGAAGCGCCGCATCCGGCCGTGCAGGTTTTTGGACAGGTTCTAATTCGCCAACACCGCCCGGTAGCGCAACTTGTTCTTCTTCACCTTTTCGATGGCCTCGTTGGCCTTGGCCATGGGGAAGGCCTCGGTCTGGGCCTTCACGCCGTGGCGGGCGGCCACGTCCAGCATCTCCTTGAGCCGGTGAGGGCTGCCGGTGGGATTGCCGCTGATGGAGCGCATTCCTGCAATCAATGGAAACGCGTGCACCGCGACCGGGGACGGCGGAACGCCCACAAAACACAGCGTTCCCAGGGGCCGCAGCGCCTGGATGTAGACCCCCCAGTCCTGGTCGGCGTTGATGGTGCTCAAAATAAAATCCTGAGTCCCGGCCACTTCCTTCAGCGCCTTGGATTCGCGGCTGTGGACGAAGTGGTGCGCTCCCAAGGCGCGCGCCTCCTCTTCCTTGGCGGCCGAGGTGGAAAATGCCGTCACCTCCGCGCCGAAGACCCGCGCGAACTGGATGGCCATGTGGCCCAGCCCGCCGATGCCCACAACCCCGACGCGCGAAGAGGGGTTGACGCCATGGGTGCGCAGCGGGTTATACACCGTGATGCCGCCGCACAGCAGCGGCGCGGCGTGTTCGCTGGTCAGGGCCTCGGGGATCGGAATCACGAAGCGGAAATTGGCGCGGATCCGATCCGCATAGCCGCCGTTGCGGTGAACGCAAGTACCCTCGGACGCGGGGCACAGGTTCTCCAACCCACGCATACACCACTCGCATTCGCCGCAGGAGTTCGATTGCCAGCCCAGGCCCACGCGCTGGCCTACCGCGAGCGATCGAACCACGTCGCCCACGGCCGCCACCGTCCCGATAATCTCGTGGCCGGGAATAAATGGATACTGGCTGATGCCCCAGTCGTTCGAAATTAGGTGAATATCGCTATGGCAGACGCCGCAGTGGGTGATGGCAATCTCTACCTCCTGCGGGCCCAACTTTCCTGGGTCATAGCGAAAAGGCAGTAATTCTGCTCCCGCCGCGTGCGCTGCAAGTCCTTGAATTTGAGCCATGGCCGTTCTGAAGTCCTTCCTAGGGGAGGGTGGAAAAGAGGCCGACAAGGTTAAGAAAGGAGCCGGCCCGAAAGATTGCGCGTGAAACTACTCCATCCAGCCTAGTTTAAACCGCCGCCCGGTTCTATGCGCAGGTTCAGAACCTGGAATCCGCTTAAGATCCCGCCGGCCGCAGCCTCACCCGCCACCTCTGCCGACTCCCCATTCAGGTTCACATCCTGCGCGGCGCGCAGCGGCTCCAGCGCGTTGGCCACCGATAACGGCACGCTCGTAAGCGTCTGGCCAGCCACACCTGCCTGGGTTTCAGGCACCAGCAGGCTCACGTAGATGCGGTCTGCCGCGTGCTGCCGCAGTGCCTGCGCCAGCACGGTCTCCAGATCGACGGGGCGGCTGGATAACCGGGGCTGATCCAGGGTTCGGTCCAGCGTACCGGAATCCGAGACAAGAATTCGCAGGTTGCCCTCGCCCAGTCTTGCCGGCAGCGTCACCGGAATGCGCACATTGCGCGCGGGCTGCTGCCAGGGACGGATAGTCGCCTCCACCACCACGGTATCGCCGGCGTGGACAATATTGTTTGAAACCAGCCGCGCCGTCTCCAATGCCACCTGTATGCGCCGCGGAATGGCCTCGACCTGGAGGTCGATTTCGCGCACCGTACCTTGGCGGGCGCCGTTTGAGTAAAGCCGCGAGAAGCGCTCGCCCGCCAGCAGTGCAGTCTCCAGCGGGGCGGCCATTTGATCGCCGGCCGAGACCCACAGGTCGAGCGGCGCGGGCCGGTATCCGTCCAGGTCGACGCTCCCCGTCAGGTGGTAACTGGTTTCCGCGGTGTTTTCGTTGCTTGTCAGCAGCGCCTCGTAGAGCGCCACCAGCATCGCCTGCGAGGTGAGCGACGGCAG
>DASWZM010000247.1:0-10723 GCA_036404455.1 Occallatibacter sp.
TGCACGAACGGCACCAGCGAAACGACTTTTGGCATCCCAAGCGCGGCGGCAATGCCGGTAACCATGCCCCAGAAATAGCCGTAGCCATTGAAACGCCACCAGTACCACTTGAGGACATTGGAGGCCGTATAACCGCCCCACAGGCCGGAGACGATCCAGACCACGACCGAGTTCACCGAAGTGACTTTCCAGCCGAAGGCCACGCCGATCACGACCACGGCAAATGAGGCCAGATAGCTGAGGCGGACATAGGTTTTGGGCTTCGCATGTGGATTGATATAGCGCTTGTAAATGTCGTTGACGAAGTACGGCGGGGCCGCGTTCACGGTGGCAGCAAAATTCGACATGAAGGCCGCCAGCAGGCCGGCGATCAGGAAGCCCAGCAGGCCGACGGGAACGAACCGGCCGAGGGCCAGGGGTAGCACCAGCTCGAAGTCCATGTTGGTTCCCATGGCGCGGAGGTTGGGACCATAAAAGGCGGCAGCCAGCACCGTGAGTCCGATGACGAGAAAGTAGCGCGGAGGGGTGAGCACGATGTTGACCCAGGCAGACATCATGGACGCTTCGCGGGGGTTTTTGGCGGACAGGACGCGCTGCATATCATAGTTGGGCGCGGGTCCGGCCGCGGAGATGGGTATGCCCTTGAAGAGCAGCATGATCACGAAGAAGCCGAAGAGCCCATAGCCGTCCTGCGCAACCTTGGCGTTGGCCGCAGGAAGCAGCGTGGCCCAGTCCAGGTTCAGATGCCAGCCGAAGAAGATGTTGTCCCAGCCCGCGGGCACCACCCGGCGCAGCATCTCCGGCGCCACTTTGCTCATAGCGATGATGCCCACGGAAAATGAAGCGATGGACAGGATGAAGAATTGCACCACCTCGGTGATGACCACACTGATCATGCCGCCCTTGATTACGTAGATGGCTGTTATGGCGATCAGAATCAGAGCATATTCGTTGGCCGAGAGATGCCAGGGAAGGAACGTCTGGGCAAATTTGCCGATGCCCTTGAAGGCGTAAGTGAAGAATCCGATGATGCTGAGGAAGGCGTAGATGACCACGATGAGGTGGGATAACTGCGCGCCTCGCCCGGTGCCGAAGCGGGTCTTGATCCACTCCGCTCCAGTCATTACTTTGGACCGGCGCAGCCATGCGGAAAGATAGACCATGAGGAAGATCTGGTTGAAGGTGGGCCAGAGCCAGGGGATCCACACGCTCTTGAGGCCGTAGACGAACATCCAGGAGACCAGCAGCATGGTGCCGCTGATGTCGAACATTCCCGATGCGTTGGAGATGCCCAGCATGTACCAGGGCATGGCATTGCCACCGAGAAAGTAGTTCTGCATGCTATGCGAAGCGCGTTTTGAGACCCAGTAGCCGATCAACACCGTGCTGAGCAGATAAGCCACGATGATAGCGATGTCGATTGCGTGAAGGTGCATTCAATCCCTCGATTCCGGCAGGAGGCGCGAGCTTTCCGCGCGCGGAAAATTGATTGTTCAAGGCGTTTTCACTGTTCGTTTAATGTGGGCATCATGCTATCCCACCCTAGCCGCAAAAACAAAGACGCGGCGAGGGTGGGGCACCCATGACCTTTCGCCGTCAGTGAAAACGCTCTCGCCCCTGGCTAATGAAAGCCGGTTCTACAACAGGCGCACAAAGCGGGGAAGCGATTGTCTGCAATCCCCTGCTCTTGCACCAGTCAACTCAGGTGAAACTACCCGGGTTTCCCGCGGCTCTCTAATCCAGTTCTTCAACTAATGCAGTTCTCCAGCCAACAAGAACACCAGCGACGCCTGCCAGTTGATGCAAATCTCATTGCTTGCATAGGAGGCCAACTGATCGGCATAGACCTTCGCCGGCGGTAAATCCCTGGGTAAAGCTGCCAACACCGCATCCTGGCGGCCGGCGTTGGGTCCTCCGGAGAGCAGGCCCGGCCAGGGCTCGCCCTTTGCGCCACTGGGGCGGTGATGCGGATGCTGGAAGGGGTTTTCGCCCACCTGGGTGACCCAGGAGAGCGAAAAGGTGTTGCGGCCCAGCAGATAGTGCAGGTTGTCGCGCGCCACATCGGTGAAGCTCCTATCGGGCGAGAACACGTTGGCGATGAGCAGGTACATGCCATAGCCCGCGGCAACGCCATTTGAGCCCCAGACGTAATCCGCCGCATTCATGCTGATGCGGTAGGGATTTGTGCGGGTCCGCTCCACGATCGCGCGGCCAGCGGCCAGGGTCCGCTGGCGGATGGCTTCGACGACTCTTGGGTCTGCGTCCTTTTGATTGGAGAGCGCGTAGGTCCACAGAGCCATGGGTCCGACCTGGCCCCAGTTCTCTAGCGGCGGCGAGTCGAGGGTGGGCAGAAACTGGGCGAAGTTCTTGAGGACGAAGTCGTTGAAGGCCGGTTCGCCGGTGGTGCGCCAAAGCTCGGCCGCGGCCCAGAGGCGTTCGTCGCTGCAATTCGAGTCGCCGTACTCGCCGGTCGAGACGCCGGGAGGATTGCGGAAAGTTACATTGGGATTCTTCTCGGTCCAGGCCCAGGCGCGGCGGGCGGCATCCAGCGTCTGCGCGGCAAACTTTGCGTCAAACGGTTTGTAGACGCGGGCGGCGATGGCGCCAACAGCGGCAAGATCGGCGGTTGCGCAGGTGCTTTTGTAAGGCGCTGAGCCGGTTCCGATGACTTCGCTGGGGAGGGTGTCGTTCTGTGGCGCAACGAAGCCCGGAAAATGCTCGCTGGTCTGCTTGTGCCAGGCGCCGCCGTCGCCGTCCTGCATCTTGAGCATCCACTCGAGGTTCCAGCGCACCTCATTGAGGATGTCGGGGGTGCCGTTGCCGGTCTCGGGAATCCTGAGCTGAATGTTCTTGAGCTTCGGCCCGAAGATCTCCCATGCCCAGAGCAGGGTTCCCGTGGCGATGCCGGAGTTGACCATGTAGCGGCCATAGTCGCCGGCGTCATGCCAGCCACCTATGTTGTCGCGCTCGCCCTTTGCGCCCGAGGAGGCGTGAAACTGGCCGTGCAGGTGGCAGGCCGGATGGGAATAGCCGGGAAACTCCGGCCCCAGGTCGACCGCAGTCCCGCAGCGCTGGCCGTAGAAGCCGCGCATGGCCAGATACCAGGTGTGTTCGAAGACGTTCTCGCCCAGGGTGAAGTTCCAACTGCGGCCTACTCCGGGGATGTCAACGTAATACGTGCCCGGCTTACGAAGGGTGGAAAAATCGGCGGCCTGCACCAGGTCGCCGGAGTTCGGGTCGGCTTGAGGAGGCGCAAGTTTGCCATGGAAGACGACCGCGCCGTCGCTGGAGCGCCTGACCTCAAAGGCGTCAGCCTGAGCACTGACGAGCGCGACCTTGGGGCTGTCGAGCAGATAGCCGACCTGGTCCACTTTGATGGCCAGGGTTGGGGCTTCGGCCCCATGGGCCAGGGCGAGCGGGAAAATGAAAAGCGCGACAAGGACGACCAGGGGCAGCAACTCCCGGCAGAATCGTGGACTCAGGGGTGATGGGAACAAAGGACTTGCCATGTCTGCTGTTTCGCCTCACGCAAGCGGCCAGGATACGCTCAAAAACCGGCAAGTTTCTCATACCGGGCTGAATTCTTGCAATGATTCCGGACACAACGGGCGATTGCCTGAATTCGCTTGCGCAGATACTTTTGCACAATGACGCGGCAATGCGCAAATGGAATCGTGAATTCCCAAAGTATCGCGAAAGGTTCTAGAAAAACGTTTGATCAGGTCTTGCGCAGGGGGCTATACTGGCGGCGGTCTTCATTCGAAGGAGCACTCATCATGAAGTTCGGATATTTCGACGATGGCAATCGCGAGTACGTGATCACGCAACCGGACACCCCGTTGCCGTGGATCAATTACCTGGGCTGCCAGGCATATTTCGGAATCATTTCCAATACGGCGGGGGGTTACTCGTTCTATCGCGACGCGCGGCTGCGGCGGCTGACCCGCTACCGGTACAACAACGTGCCGCTGGATTTGGGCGGGCGGTATGTTTACCTGCGCGACGACGAAGCCAGGGAGTTCTGGTCGCCATCGTGGCAGCCGACGCGGCACGACCTGAAGGACTACACGTGCCGCCACGGGATGGGCTACACGGTGATCGGGTCAACGTACGGCGGGATCGAGGCGCACACCCGGTACTTTGTGCCGCTGGACGAGAACCTGGAGATCTGGCAACTGACGGTGACGAATCGACGGACGGCGAAGGCGAGCCTTTCTGGGTTTGCCAGCATCGAGTTTTGCCTGTGGGATGCGCAGGACGACGCCACCAACTTCCAGCGCAACTTCAATACGGGCCAGGTGGAGGTGAAAGACGGCGTCATCTATCACAAGACTGAGTACCGGGAGCGGCGCAATCACTTTGCCTACTTTGCCAGTTCGCAGCCGGGCGGGTTTGACACGCAACGGGAAGCTTTTCTGGGCCCCTACCGCGGCTGGGACAAGCCGGCAACGGTGGAAGCCGGTGAGCTGACCAACTCGATTGCGCATGGGTGGTCGCCGATGGGGGCGCACCAGGTGAAGCTGGAGCTGGAGCCGGGAGAGACACGGCAGGTGGTGTTTGTGCTGGGTTACCACGAGAATCCGGTGGAGGAGAAGTTTGATCCCGCAGGTTCGCAGACGATCAACAAGAGGACCGTGAAGCCGGTGATCGCGAAGTACCTGGACGGCAAGGAGGCCGATGCGGCCTTCGAACGGCTGCGCGAGTACTGGGACAGCGTGCTGGGCGTGTTCCAGGTGAACACGCCGGACATTCACACCAACCGGATGGTAAATATCTGGAACGCGTACCAGTGCATGGCTACGTTCAACATGTCGCGGTCGGCGTCGTTTTATGAATCGGGGATCGGGCGGGGGCTGGGATTCCGCGACTCGAACCAGGACCTGCTGGGTTTTGTGCACATGGCGCCTTCGCGGGCGCGGGAGCGCATCCTGGACCTGGCGGCGACGCAACTGCCGACCGGCGGGGCGTACCACCAGTACCAGCCGCTGACCAAGCGGGGCAATAACGACATTGGCGGCGGTTTCAACGACGACCCACACTGGTTGATCGTGGGAGTTTCGGCTTATCTGAAGGAAACGGGCGACTGGAGCATTCTGGATGAGCCGGTGCCCTACGACAACGAGCCGGGATCGGAGGCGCCGCTCGATGAGCACTTGCAGCGGAGCTTCCGCTATACTTTGTCCCGGCTTGGACCGCACGGGCTGCCGCTGATCGGCCGAGCGGACTGGAACGACTGCCTGAACCTGAACTGCTTTTCCTCGACGCCGGGGCAGAGTTTCCAGACGACGACCAACAAGGACGGCAAGGTGGCCGAATCAGTGTTCATTGCCGGGCTGTTTGTGTATGCCGGACGGGAACTGGCCGCGATTGCCAGGCACCGCGGGCTGGACGGCGAGGCTGATTGGTATCTGGCCGAGGTTGCGAAGATGGAGGAGACCGTCCGGCAGCATGGGTGGGACGGGGAGTGGTTTCTGCGGGCCTACGACGACTTCGGCGCCAAGATCGGCTCGAAGGCGTGCGAGGAGGGCAAGATCTTCATCGAGTCCAACGGCTTTTGCGTGCTGGCCGGAATTGGGCTGGACGACGGCAGGGCTGAAAAGGCCCTGGACGCGACGCGCCGGCACCTGGCGACCAGGCATGGGATCGTGGTGCAGCAGCCGGCTTACTCGAAGTACTACCTGAACCTGGGCGAGATTTCGTCGTACCCGCCGGGATACAAGGAGAATGCGGGGGTCTTCTGCCACGTAAATCCGTGGGTGATGATCGGAGAGACACGGCTGGGGCGGGGCGACGCGGCGCACGACTACTACAGCCGCATCAACCCATCGGCGCGCGAGGAGATCGGCGAGCTGCACCGCTGCGAGCCGTATGTTTACGCGCAGATGATCGCGGGCAGGGATGCGCCCACGTTCGGCGAGGCCAAGAACTCGTGGCTGACGGGGACGGCGGCGTGGAATTATTACGCGATTGTGCAGTGGATTCTGGGTATACGGACTTCGCTCGATGGACTGGAGATTGCGCCGGTGATCCCCGAGAGCTGGCCGGGATTCACAGCGACACGGACCTTCCGTGGGGTGGTGTACAAGATCAGCATCGAACGCAAGGGCGAGGGGAATGCGATTGCGCTGACGGTGGACGGCGAGCCGATCGAGGGGAATGTCGTACCTGCGCCGGCGGACGGGCGGAAGGAAGTTCTGGTGAGGGGTATTCTGGGCAAGGAGCCTGGGGAGCCGGCGGCCGCGCCCCTGCTTTCGAATGAGGAGGTGCAACTTGTACCTGGCAAGTGAACAGCGCTACGACACGATGCAATACCGCCGCTGCGGCAAGAGCGGCGTGCGGCTGCCGGCCATCTCGCTGGGGCTGTGGCACAACTTCGGAGGGGTGGATGTTTTTGAGAATGGCCGCGCGATGGTGCGGCGGGCCTTCGACTTGGGGATTACCCACTTCGACCTGGCGAACAACTATGGACCGCCCTCGGGCAGCGCGGAGAGCAACTTCGGGGAGATGCTGCGGCTGGACCTGAAGCCGTATCGCGACGAGTTGATCATCAGCTCGAAGGCCGGCTGGGACATGTGGCCGGGGCCGTACGGGAACTGGGGATCGAGGAAATATCTGCTGGCCAGCCTGGACCAGAGCCTGGCCAGGATGGGCCTGGAGTACGTGGACATCTTCTACTCGCATCGGCCCGATCCGGAGACGCCGGTGGAGGAGACGATGGGGGCGCTGGACCAGGCGGTGCGCTCAGGGAAGGCGCTGTACGCCGGAATCTCGAGTTACGACGCCAAGCAGACCGCCGTGGCCGCGAAGATTCTGCGCGAGCTGGGCACGCCGTGCCTGATTCATCAGCCGAGGTACTCGATGTTCGCCCGTTGGGTTGAGGATGGCCTGCTGGATGTTCTGGGCGAAGAGGGCATTGGCTGCATCGCCTTCTGTCCGCTGGCGCAGGGATTGCTGACCGACCGCTATTTGCAGGGGATTCCCGGCGACTCGCGCGCGAGCAAACCGCACGGATTCCTGAAGAAGAGTGACATCGACGAGCACCGGCTGGGGCAGGTGCGGGCGCTGGACGGATTGGCCCGCGAGCGGGGACAGTCGCTGGCGCAGATGGCGCTGGCGTGGGTGCTGCGCGACGGACGGATGACTTCGGCGCTGATTGGTGCCAGCCGCGTGGAGCAGATCGAACAGAACGTGGCGGCGCTTGGGAATCTTGCGTTCTCCGCAGACGAGTTGGCGAAGATTGACGCGGTGCTGGGGCAGGCCTCCTGACCTGGATGCGGCAGGGTTGGAATGGCGCTGCGAACGGCACGCGAGGAGGCGCTTCCCGTGGACGATCTACGGCAGAGGGTGGAAACGGAGTTGCGCTCCGATATTCTGCCTTTCTGGCTCAAGTACACCATCGACGACGAGTACGGCGGGTTTCGGGGGCAGATTGCGAACGACCTGACCGTCGATCCACACGCCGCCAAGGGACTGATTCTGAACGCGCGCATTCTGTGGACGTTTTCGAAGGCCTATGGCGTCTATCGGGATCCGGTCTATCTCGGCGCCGCCCGGCGCGCGTATGAATACCTGTCGCGTTGTTTCTGGGACCGGGAGTTTGGCGGCGTCTACTGGATGGTCGATTGCCAGGGCCGCCCGCTGGACACCAAGAAGCGCATCTATGGGCAGGCGTTTACCGTGTACGCGCTGGCCGAGTATTCCCACGCGAGCGGCGACAGCGAGGCGATTGACCGTGCCATGAGCCTGGTGGCGCAGATCGGGGCCTCGGGCCACGATGACGCGCACGGCGGCTACTTTGAGACGTATGAGCGGGACTGGACGCTGGCCGCGGACCAGCGGCTGAGCGATGTGGACCTGGACGAGAAAAAGTCCATGAACACGCACCTGCATCTCCTGGAGGCCTACGCCGCGCTGCTGCGCTATCACGAGGACGCGATGGTGCGGTGCCGGCTCCGGGAGCTGATCGAGATTTTCCTCAAACACATCATCGATCCCGCGAACTACCACTTCATTCTGTTCTTCGACGAGGAATGGCGGCCGCGATCGGAGAAGATCTCGTTTGGGCACGACATCGAGGGAAGCTGGCTGCTATGCGAGGCCGCGGAGGTGCTGGGCGATGCGGACCTTTTAGAGCGCGTGCGGGTTGTGGCTGTGAAGATGGCGCAGGCGGTCTACGAGCAAGGGCTGGACACGGATGGAGGGCTGATGTATGAGGCTGGGCCGGCGGGCATTCTCGATACCGGCAAGCATTGGTGGCCGCAGGCGGAAGCGGTGGCCGGCTTCCTGAACGCTTACCAGCTTTCGGGGCGGCGGCACTTTCTGGATGCGGCCGAACGGAGCTGGACGTTCATCGAAATGTACATTGTCGATCGCGAGCATGGCGAATGGTTCTGGCTGGTTTCGAGCGATGGCGTGCCGGATGCGCAACGGGATAAGGTGGGGCCGTGGAAATGCCCGTACCACAACAGCCGCACGTGCTTTGAGGTGATGGAGCGGCTGGACGGCCTTGGCCGCCGAGGCTCGGAACACGTGTAGAGAGACCGGAGAGCAAGATGAATCAGGCAGCTTTCAAAAGGAGCGTTCAGCATTTATTCAAGGAGCAGGAGAAGCTGCTGGCACGGCGCAATCGCAAGTCGGGTGGCGGGAATGGGGTCTTTGACCGCTACGAGTTCCCGGTGCTGACCGCCGCGCACGTGCCGATCACCTGGCGCTACGACCTCGACCGGAAGACGAATCCCTTCCTGATGGAGCGCATGGGGGTGAATGCCACGTTCAACGCCGGCGCGCTGCTCGACGAGGGGAAATTCCTGGTGGTGGCGCGGATTGAGGGAGCGGACCGCAAATCGTTCTTTGCCGTGGCCGAGAGCCCGAATGGCGTGGACAACTTTCGCTTCCGGGAGTATCCGATCCTGATGCCGGAGACGGGCGACCCGGACACCAATGTGTACGATATGCGGCTGGTGAAGCACGAGGACGGCTGGATCTACGGGCTGTTCTGCACGGAGCGGAAAGACCCGAAGACGCCGGAGTGGGACACATCGTCTGCCGTGGCGCAGTGCGGCATTGCGCGGACCAGGGACCTGAAGACGTGGGAGCGGCTCAAGGACTTGAAATCGAAGTCTCCGCAGCAGCGGAATGTGGTGCTGCACCCGGAGTTTGTGGATGGGAAGTACGCCTTCTATACGCGGCCGCAGGACGACTTTATCCAGGCCGGGAAGGGCGGCGGGATCGGGTGGGGACTGGCGCCGAGCATCGAGAATGCGGCGATCGACGAGGAGATCATCGTCGACAACCGCGAGTACCACACCATTCAGGAGGTGAAGAACGGCCTTGGCCCGACGCCGATCAAGACGGCGGAGGGCTGGCTGCACCTGGCGCACGGGGTGCGCAACACCGCTGCCGGGCTGCGCTACGTGTTGTACCTGTTCCTGGCAGAGCTGGAGCGGCCATGGGTGGTGACGCACAAGCCGGGCGGGTACTTCATTGCGCCTGAAGGCGATGAGCGCGTGGGCGATGTTTCAAACGTGGTCTTCAGCAATGGCTGGATCGAACGCAAGAATGGCGACGTGTTGATTTACTACGCTTCATCCGACACGCGGCTGCATGTGGCCACCAGCAGCGTGCGCCGGTTGCTGGACTATGTGCTGCATACGCCGGCAGATCCGTTGCGCAGCCGCGCCTGCGTGGAGCAGCGGAATGCACTGATCGAGAAGAATTTGCGCGCGTTACGGGCGCTGAAGCTGCCGGGCGCGAAGCGCGCTGCGAAGAAGACTGCCGGACACACGAGGGGGAAAAAGCGGCAGAGTTGATGGATTGGCCCGGCCGCCGGAGCGCTATTTCTGATTTTGGTCAGCTTCTTCTTTGGCCTTTTTCCTGGCTTCCTTTTCGGCAGCATCCTGGGCGCGGGCCTGGACATCGAGGCCGTGGGTTGGGTCGCGGTGGAAGAGCTTTCGCGAGACGTCCGGCCAGAACTCCTGGAAGATGGAACCTACTCCGCCCTCGGCGGTGACGGTCAATCCATTGGTGATGGTCTGACCAAAGCCGGAGGTGCCGGAGGGATAGTAGAGATTGGAGATTGCGCCGGAGATGATGTTGCCGGCAACGTTGGAGTAGTTGGGCTCAAACCTGTGGGTGTTGTCGTGTTTGCACATGACGTTGGTGGCCAGGGCATAGAGCAGGCGGTGGGTTTTGGCGCCATGGCCGAGGCGGAAGTAGCGGGGGTCCTGGTGGAGGATGGAGGGCAGGATGCCGTTGCCGATGATGGCGCCGTTGAAGGCGTCAAGATAAGCCGCACCCGACCTTTTTCCGAAACCCTCGGCACCCCAACCGAATCCGGTATCGTCGTCAAGGGCCTCGTGGTAGCCGGCGACCAGAACTGCGGCGCCAAAGGCGACCGGATCGGTCGCGGAACGGAAGGCGAGCTTCATTTTCTGGCCTGCCGTCAATGAGACGGCGTCGGCTCGATAGGAAATGTTGAAGGCGGGCAGGACGCCGAGAGTGCGCTGCTTTTCCTGTTCCTTGAGCTGTTCTTCGGCTTTTTCGTGTTGGCTTTTTTCCGTTTCGATCTGCGGAGCGGGCGTTTGAGAGCTGGAGCTGCCCTGGCCGGAGGGGGTCTGGGCCGGAGCTGGGGTCTGGGCTGGGGTGGCGCTCTGGGCCGGGGCGGAACTCGGGGCCGGCTGCGGGGTGGTCTGGCCTGGAGTGGCCGGGGTCTGCTGAGATGGAG
>DASWZM010000248.1:0-2007 GCA_036404455.1 Occallatibacter sp.
CCGCAGCCTGGAAATGGCGGAGCTGATGAAGCGCATTGGGGCGCGGCACGGACAGCCGGCCGGCGTAGTGGCGATTGCGTGGACGCTGCGGCATCCGGCGGTGACGGGGGCGATCGTGGGGATGCGCTCGGCGGCGCAGGCCCGCGAAGTGCTGGGCGCGCTCGATTTCCGGCTGAGCGCGGAAGAGATCGCGGAGATCGACGCGTTGCGCGGGCGGGCGAGCGCGGGAGCGGTTAGGTAAGAGCGCCGGAGAGCGTCGACGCGAAACGCAAAGAACCGGCGGCAAGACTTGTACGTGATCAAGACATCTGCGACAAACGTTATCAGGACATCTGCGACATCGGTTTGGGCTTCCCAACGATTGGCTCGTTCGTTAAGATGAAGCCGAGCCGGGCGGAGGATAGGGCTCTGCTGGGAAGCAACCCGAGCGCCGATCCCGGAGGCCGAGATGGGGCCGGAGCATCGCTCCGGCCCTGCTCCACATCTTGGCACGAATGCGGTAAATCCTGGGGGTGCGGGGGCAACGCCCCCGCTCAAGGCTGTGGGAGTCGGTGACGGCTGCTGACGATGGGCAGCGACTTTCCCGAGTTGAGGTCAATCTCGCGGATCCAGGTTCTGCGGTAGCGGACCAGGAGGCGATTCTGCAGCAGTTCCAGGGCTACTTCTTCGCCCGCCAAGGCTCTGCAAACGTAATATCGGTGGCGCTGGTATTCCAGACTGCCCTGCGTGTTCAGGCCGGCCACCAGAGCGGTGGGGCCGTAATCCCAGGCCGGCGGCGAAGGATTCCAACAGCGCGGACTGGGCTGGTAACGTGCCGCCGGCACCTGCAGGTTCAGCGCCTCATGCGGCCGCAGATGGTTGTATTCGGCGCGGAAATTCTTTAGAAATTCCTGCCAGCCCGGGAACGTCTGCTGTGCCGTGGCGTGCCGCAGAGCCTCTTCCAGGGTGCGATGCAGACGTTCCACTTTGCCTTGGGTTTGCGGATGGCGAATGGCGCCAAAGTAGAGCCGAATGCCCTGCTTCATCAGATCCACGCTCAGCCGCGTCAGTCCGTATCCGTTGGAGTGATTCCACCAGGGCGTACCGTGGTCCATGAGCATGGCATCGGGAAGGCCCACTTCATCGAAGACGGTGCGCAAGCTGCGGTCCACCCCCTCGGCATCCGGCGCGGGCAGGGCAAATAGTCCGGTGACAAACCGGCTATGGTCGTCCAAAATCGTCAGCGGGTAGACCTTCCCGTAGAGGCGAAACCAAGCCTCGCGGAGCCCCTTGAAGTCCATCTGCCAAAGCTCGTTCGGGGCTTCCCTCTCAAACCGTTTCCCCAGCCCCGGCGTGGGGTCCGCGACGCCGATCGCGCCGCGCCGCCGCAGAATTCGATGTACTGTTGCCGCCCCCAGTTCAATCCCCTCCCGGCCTAGCAGCACCTGGAGTTTCCGCGCCCCCCAACCGTGTCGCCGACGCAGTTCCACAACCCGCTCTTCCACCCTCTCCACCGTCTTTCGCGGTGAGTGGCGCGGGCGGCGTGAGAGTTCCTTTAACTCCACCACACTGCCCTGCGCGGCGTATCGCTTCATCCACCGGTGCCCCGTGCTCCGATGAACGCCAAACTCCGCGCACAGGTCGCCCAACGGCTCGTTACCCCGTGCCGCGCGCAAAACGAACTCGATACGTTGCTCTTGCACATCTGCCTTCTTCCAGGGCATTGTCTCCTCGGCTTTCGGCCGAGAATCCTACCCCAGAAATGTCGCAGATGTCTTGATAACGCATGTCGCAGATGTCATGATGCCGTACAGGTCTTGCCTCCGGTTCTTTACGAGCTACGTCGGCGAGAATACCGGCGCGTTCGCGGGCCAGGGGCCTGCGCCAGAAGCCTGGCATTTTCGTATCGCGCACTCGCGGGCGGCGTCACCGTGCCGACGATTTGCTACAATCGAAGATCCCGCAATGGTGAAGACAGAACGCGAACACCGCGAGGATATTATCCAGATCGGCAAGCTCGTCTTTCAG
>DASWZM010000249.1:0-6106 GCA_036404455.1 Occallatibacter sp.
CTCCGGCGAACTGAGCCGGCAGGCGGCCAAGACGCAGGCCTTCGCAGTCGAACTGGGCGAACTGACCGGAATGCCCGTCCACCTGTGGGACGAGCGGCTGACCAGTCGTGAGGCCCATCAAATTCTGTATGAGGCCGGCCACGCCCGCCAGGAGCACCGGCGGGTGGTCGATCAGGTGGCGGCTACGCTGATCCTGCAATCGTTTCTGGAACAGGGAACAGGGGTCAGGGGCCAGGGATCGGGGAACAGGGGCGGCTGACTACTCTCCTGGGGCATTCGACAGGCTTTTCCTGTCGCCCGCGTATAATGAGAAGTCGAGTTCTTTCATCTCTCGCGGATGGAGCATCCCCGCTCCCCGCCATGGACCATGGATGCCCGAACACATTAAAAAGCAGCTTCTCGCAGAGATCAAACTCCTTGAGCACGAGCTTTCCCACGAGCTTCCCGCTGAAATCAAGAAGGCCGTGGCCATGGGAGATCTGTCGGAGAACGCCGAATATCACATGGCGAGGCAGCGGCAGGATTTCGTCAATGCTCGGCTGGGCCAACTGAAGCGGCGCATGGCCGAGCTTTCCCTGGTCAACCTGTCCAATATTCCCAAGGACAAGGCAGGCTTCGGCTCCACGGTGGTGGTGTACGACTCGACCAAGGACGAGGAGATTGTCTACCGCCTGGTGACCAGCGAGGAGTCCGACGTTTCCAAGGGGCTTATCTCGACGACCTCGCCCATCGGCCGCGGCCTGGTGGGGAAGCGGGTGGGCGATATCGCCACCATCGTCACGCCGAACGGCAAGCGCGAGCTTGAGATTCTGAAAGTGAACACAATTCACGATGACGCGGGCGAGGGCGGCCCGGAAAACGGAACCCCCGACCCCGGCACCGAGCAGTAGCAAGGAAGATTGGAATGACCTGGACCAGCGCTTTTGGCCGCGGCTGCGGCTGGCTTCTCGACCGTATTGTGCACGGCCTGGCGCTCACCCGCATCTCTCCGAATGTGCTCACCTTCATCGGCCTGGTTATCAACATCGTGGCCGCGTTTCTGTTTGGCCACGCCAACGCCGCCAACTCCGGCCGCATGTTTTTCTATGCAGGCCTGGTCATTTTCGGCGCCGGCATCTTCGACATGACGGACGGCCGCGTGGCCCGGCGGAACAACCAGGTCACCGTCTTCGGCTCCTTCTTCGACTCGGTGATCGACCGCTACTCCGACGTGGTGCTGTTCTTCGGATTGCTGGTTTATTACGGCCGCATCAACCGGTTCAGTTATGTGGTGCTGGTGGCATTCGTGATGGTGACTTCGCTGATGGTGAGCTACACGCGCGCCCGCGCCGAGGCGCTCATTGGCCAGTGCAAGGTGGGCTTCATGGAGCGGCCGGAGCGGATCGTGCTCATCCTGCTGGGCGCGCTGTTCAACCACTGGGGGGTGATGGCCCCGGTGCTGTGGGTGCTGGCCGTCCTCTCCACCATCACCGTTGTCCACCGTATTACTTACACCTACTCGAAGACGAAGCACCTGGCGCCGATCAGCTGAGTTGCGGCCCAATCAGCAAGTAAGCTACGGCGTGCACGGCTCTAACAGTTCACCACCACGGCCGAGCAGCCTTCTTTGACGGGCTTCCATTGCACCAGGAAACTGGTCAGGGCCGACGACTCCAGATTGCGCATGGCTTCGAACTCGCCGCCCTTCTGGCTGTAGAGCAGTGTTCCCTTCTCGCTGAGGACGGCCAGTGCAGGCACTCCGCGGCTGAGAGGAATCCGGTATTTGCCGGCGATGTCGAGATTTGCGTCCATGTATCCGATATTCACGTGGACCAGGACGAAGTTGGCCTCCAGGATGGGCCGGTTTCTGGCGTCATGAAAATACAGGTCCAGCACCTGGCAGTCGGCGCACCAGTTGCCGCCAAAGTCGAGCAGGATGCGCTTGTGGGTTGCAGCGGCGGTCTTGAGGGCGGCGGCCAGGTCGGCTTTGGCCTGCGCCGGATCGGGATAGATGTCGCGGCCGGCGGAGCGGGCAGTCCCGGCGGCAAGGGCCAGGATAGCGGCCAGGGCGAGGAGCTTGACTGTCTTCAACTATGGAACCCTCCACAACTGCTTTCAGTCTGCCACAAAGGTGCGGCGCGGTTCCATTTTCGTGCCCCGATGCGGGCGCCCGGGGATTTACTCTGGAGATCGGATGTCAAGCCATAGCGATTTGCGAAAACGTCTGGAGTCGGCGGTCTACCCTGACCTGGGGGCGATGATGGAGGGCTATGCGCAGGCGGCAGCGGCGCGCGCTGAGCGCGAATTCCGGCAGAAACTGGACTTTACCTCTGAATCGATCGACGGCCTGGACGAGATCCTGGTGCTGGTGGGTGAGAGCCCGGAGCTGGATGTAGATTTTGAGGTGCGGCTTTGGGGCAGCTACCTGGGCGAAGTGTTGCGGCGGCGGTATGCCGGCACCTGGGAGATGACGCAGTACCCGGGCGGTGTGGTGGCGGTCCCGGCCGTCGAGGTGCGCGGCTCGCGGCTGTTTCCGCTGATGAAGGTTGGCCGCCGGCTGACCGTGGGCGAAGAGGAAGACCTGCGCGGCTTTTTCGCCATGGTGACGGAGCGCCTGGGCAAGCCGGCGCAGGTAAACTGACCTTGTGCGGCGAATCCGGCAGGCCTCCCAGAGCGTTATCAAGTCAGCGGCCAAGCGCAGGCACACTGCTATGTGCGACAATAGCCAATGAGATTGCGTACCGGTTCAGTGTGGTGCGCGGAGGACGAAATGGGCGATCTACTTCAGCCATGGCACATGGTGGTGTTGTTGGTGGTTGCATTCCTGGTGTTCGGCGCCAAACGGCTTCCGGAGCTGGGTAAGGGGTTGGGCGAGGGCTTGAAAGGCTTCAGGGAAGGCATCAAGGGCGTTACCGATCCTCCAGCTCCTACGCCGACCGTGCAGCAGAGTGTGTCTCCGGCGCCGCCGAGTTCAACGCCGATCGAGCCGAAACAAAGCTAGCAGCAGGAGCATTCCGTGCTCCCTGGGCTCCGGCCGGGTTTCAAAGCGGACCGCAAAGCCAGGATCCGGCGGCATGGTCTGCGATTGCAGGGTAATTCGAGAGGCCTGTGCGGATGCGCGGGCCTTTTGTGTGTTCAAGGTGTGCAGACCGGACTAAACGCTGAGCAGAACCACGGCAGCCAAGGCCAGGGCCATGCCGGCCATCTGGCGGCGGGTGGGCCATTCGCGC
Source organism: Occallatibacter sp. (assembly GCA_036404455.1). Lineage (GTDB taxonomy): Bacteria > Acidobacteriota > Terriglobia > Terriglobales > Acidobacteriaceae > Telmatobacter. The sequence continues at coordinate 3,210 of DASWZM010000249.1, forward strand.
AGCACCAGCGCGGCCAGCAGGATGGTGCCGGCTGGGTAGAGCGAACAGACCAGCGCGGCGACGTCGAGGCGGCCAAAGCGGGTTGCCTGGAGATAAAACAGGTTGCCGACCGTGTCCAGCGCTCCGGCCAGGATGCCGGTGAGCCAGAATCCGCGCCATGGTCCTTTGGGCGGCATCATCAGTAGAACCAGGAGCAGAGCCAGAACGCCCGCGGCCCGGGCCGAGGTCATGACCCACAACATGCCGCCTCCACTCGCCAATTTGAAGAGGATCAACTGCGCGCCAAATCCAACCCCTGCGAGTGCACCGAGGATGAGCGCGGCGCGGGGCGTGTGCGTTTCCTTGGTTCCGCAACCCGTGGCCGCGGGTGCGTGTGTAATGAGCCAGATGGCTCCCAGGCCCATTGCCAATCCTACGGCGGTCAAGGGGGTGGGCAGGCCGTCGTGAAAGAGCGAAAAGACGACGGGGACCAGGGCGGTGAGCAGGCCGGTGAGGGCCGCGGTCAATCCCATGGCGCCCATGGCCAGGGCGCGATAAAAGACGGCCAGAGCCAGTGAGCCCTCAAAGCCGCCCAGCGCGGCATAGAGGAGAAAATGCGCGCCAGGCACGGCAAGCCGGATTCCCAGGCAGAGAACCAGCAGTACGAGCAGGGAGAAGATGTGGCCGGAAGCAACCACCAATAGAGCGGGGGCACGGCGCGCGCCCAGGCCGCCGACAAAGTCCGAGCCGCCCCAGGTTGCGGCGGACAGCAATCCCAGGCCTGCCGCGGCTCCTGAGGGATTCACGGGCTACCGGGACATCTGCGCCGAGGGGTAATAGCCGAGCTTGGCGATCACTTCCAGACCGGGCCGGTCGACGCGCACATCGATCTTGCGGTACTTGCCGTCGTAGATCGACTCGTGGCTGGCGTATACCAGGGTGTACTGGGTGCGCGCCTCCTCGGCGATCTTGGCATAGCTCTTCTCGATGCCGTTCAGGTCGCGCTCGGAGTCCAGCGTGCCGCCGGTGGTCGCGGTGTACTTGTAGAGGATGTTGTCATACATGGTGAAGGGCAGGTGGATGTGGCTCACGTAGCCTTCGCCCCAAAGGGCGGAGGTGCCCACCGCGGTGCCATAGACGGCGATGCTGTTGGTCTGGAGATAGCGCACCACCTCTTTGTAGGTGGCCTTGCTGCCGTATTCCTTGCCGTCGGAGATGACGTAGATAATGCGGCGGCGGCCCTTGGGGCGGGTTGACAGCTCCTTGGCGGCGGCCAGAATGGCGTCGTTGAGAGTGTGAATCTCCTTGGGGATGGTGATGAACGCGGCGTTGCCGGCCGAGCGCCCGGGCTGCAGGTTGGGGTCGACGCAGGCTCCGTTCTCGCGGATGTTGCAGCCGGCCAGCGGACCGCTGTTGTATGGCACCATCTCCTCACTGCCGGTGGCCTTGGTCAGAGCCAGCACGGCGGGCAGACGGCTGCTCTGGCCGCCGGTAAATTCGCTCTTCTCCTGGGCTCCGTTGCTGTAGGCAAAGACCGCTGCTTCGTCATAAGGAGTGAGGGCGCCTTGAATCGCGTCCAGGGAATTGTTCACTTTGGCCATCACGTCGGCGGTCAGGCTCTGGTCGATGACAAAGGCGATCGAAAGCGGGGCAGAATCCGTGGTGAATATCCGAATCGGCTCGCGCGTGTCGTTCTCGAAGACCTTGAAATCGCGCCACGTGAGGCCGGGGACCAGCTTCCCCTTGGGATCCTTGACGGTGACCGGAACCTCGACGTAAGTGACGTTCAGCCGGATTAAGGTGTTGGTCCTTTCCACGCCCTCCCCCGTTGGGGGCATCTCCGGAGGTGTCGTTTGGAAGTTGTCCTTGCCCTGAGTGGAGGGCGCTTGGCTGCTGGGTGCCTGCTGGTTAGGAGCGGCAGAGGAGGAATTGGGTGCAACCGGCTCATTCCCCATACCCTTGCCGGGCGTAAAAGGGGTGCCATCAATACCCGTCAACGGCGGTGGCGCCTGCGGTGCAGGGGCATCCGGCACAGTGGGTTGCTGCTGTTGGGCCACCGCCGCCGGGGTCAAACTCCAGTACAAACTCAGAAGCGCCGCCAGCGCCATTGCCGTCAAACGAAGCTTCACAGGTATTCCGTCCTCCCCGACCACCGCACCCGCCGTATTCAGCGAACAGCTCACAGCTCGCAGCTTAAGCCCGTTGCTCGGCTCGCGGCAGCACCCCTCCGGCCGGAAACCGGCCAGCAGGGCTGCTTTCGTCAGAGTATCAGACGCGCCAGCAGCGCGCAGGTTGTGCGCCAGCCGGGAAAGAGTTCAGGTATGCTTTCTTCGGAGTTCCATTTTCGTCTAATTGACCAGAATGCTCATTCGATGGAGAGTTGCCGCTTTGCTGCTCGGCGTGCCGGCGTTCGTTCCGCTGGCCTGGGGTCAGCTTGCGCCCTCGCCGGACGCGCCCCCGGTGAGCACCGCGCCGGCCCCGGCGCCCGAGGAAGAATCGGTAGCTACCTTCAAGCTCAATGTCAACCTGGTAGACGTGTTCTTCACTGTGAAGGACAAGAGCGGGAATCTGATTCCCCACCTGACCAAGGACGACTGCACCATTACCGAAGACAAGGCCCCGCAGAAGCTCAAGAGCTTTGTGGCTGAAACCCAACAGCCAATTACGCTGGGCATTCTGCTGGACACTTCAGGGAGCCAATACCGCGTGCTGCCCCTGGAGCAGGAGGTGGGAAGCCAATTTCTGGAACGCGTGCTCAGGCAAAAGGACGAGGCCTTTCTGCTCTCCTTTGACGTGAATGTGGACCTGCTTCAGGACTACACCAACAGCGCCCGGCAGCTTTCGCGGGCCATGAACAAGGCGGAGATCAACACCGCGGGCGGCAATGGAGCGGCGGGAATTCCGGGTGCAGGCGGGGG
>DASWZM010000250.1:0-8260 GCA_036404455.1 Occallatibacter sp.
AATTCGTCGGTCCACTGCCAGATGTTGCCTACCATGTCCATGACGCCATAGGGGCTTGCGCCCAGTGGGTGGGCGTCGACGGAGTTGGGACCGCGCATGGAGCGGCCCCAATCGGGTGTGGGTACATAGGCCGGCTGCCACAGGTTACCCCAGGGAAACAACAGGCCCTCAGTTCCCTGCGCGGCCAGTTGCCACTCCCATTCGTGAGGCAGGCGCTTGCCGGCCCACCTGGCGTAAGCGCGCGCATCGTCAAGAGAGACCCAGGTGACGGGGCGATTGTCCCAACCCTGGGGAAAGCCGCCGTTCTTCCAGTCGCGCAGGAAGTTGATGGTGTCTGAGGGCGCGTAGTGGGTGGCATCGAGGAACTGCTTGAACTGAGCGTTGGTGACCGGGAACTTGTCAATGAAAAACGGATGGACCTGCATGACTTTCTCGTGGAAGCGGCGCGGTGAGTCCTCCCACGGGTACTGGACGTCGACGCCGGGGGATGCGCTGCCCTCGATCTCAGTGCCTCGCACCTTGAAGTCGAACTGGCCGCCGGGAATCTTGACCATGCCGGCCGGGGCCTCGGCGGCAGGTGCGGTGGACGGGATTTCGACGATGCTCTGGTGCAGAATGGTTGGCTGGTGAGAAAAATCGACGAGCCGTTTCTTGGTCATTTCGGCCATGCCGCGCATCAGGGTTTTGATGGCGTCGCCGGGTTCGCCGGGGGTGGCCAGAATGGCGCCGTATCCGTTGGCTTCGATGTTGAAGCTGAGAACAGTGGTTTGCCCGTTTATTTCCGGCTTCAATTCCGTGCCGTGATAGAGGTCGTAGTAGCGCATTCCCGGCGTAAGCGGGAGGTCCATCTGCGGTCCGCCGATGTCATAGCCGGTGCGGTTGACGATGGTCCAGACGGTGTCTTGACCGAGCGGCCAGCGGCTGGCGTAGACGCCGTAGTTGTGGGTGGGATAAAGCGGTTCCCAGTCGAGGCTGACCAGGAAGGATGCTACGCCGCGCTCGATGGCCGCTACACGCCGGGTGGCCTCGGCGTCGCGGGGGGTGATGCCGATCCAGATGCCCCAGACGTTCTCCCAACTCTCCCAACCCACGCCGTTGAAGAAGGCGAATTGCAGGTCGTCGGTCTTGTCCGGGTTCCAGCGGTCGCTGATGTTGACCATGTGGCGGGTCTCCAGCCACTTGTAGCGATCAACCATGGGGATGAAGGGAAAGTTGTACTGGCCCCAGTTCATCGCGTTCCAACTGAGGGCCTCGTCGCTGGGGCTTTCTTCGGGCTGAAAGGCGAGGGGATGGGCGATCTTCTCCGCAGCCAGCGAGAAGCCCAGCGGCACGCCGTCCTGGGTGTCGCCGTTGACGCCGTCGGCGTCAATCTGCTTCATGAGGGCGGCGATGGCATCGGGCCAGGGCTGGTCCGGCTGGTGGGTGCCCTCGTCCCACATCATCATGGGAAAAAGGACGCGGACGCCGCGGCGGTGGAAGCCGGCGACCATCTGGCGCACGCCTTCGATGCCGCCGGGCATGGAGGCGACCATTTCGAGCTGGTTGCGGTCGTCGACGCCCATGTTGGGATAGGTAGACCAGACCAATACCGCGTCGATGCCGCCGTAGCGCTTTTCGAGATCGTCGAGATAACGGTCCACGGTGTAGCGGCCGGCTACCGGGTCGTAGAAGTAGCGGTCATGGACCATCAGTTGCGGCTGGATGAAGCTGGACTGGGTCCATTGGAGGGCGGGCAGCGAGTAGCGGGAGGGATCGTAGGCGACGCGAATGCGGCGCTCGGCGCGCCAGTGCTGGATGTCGCGGAGCCAGCGTTCATGCGCGAAGGGCGGGCACGATGCCTGCAGCACACCTTCCCAGGCGTAGTGCATGTTCATGCAGTCGGGCGGGGGGATTTGCTGTCCTCGGGCCGGATACTGTGTGTCCTGCGCTGACGCGGCGAGAGCGATTGCCCCCGCCAGAATTCCAAGGCATGTTGTGCGAAGCATGCGGGCTGTTTTCTCCCCTCGAAAATTGATCCGGTGCGGAGGGCGCGGGACCCAAAAAATGTCATGTGCGTTTCGCCAGGAACTCCTCGACCTCTGCTCTGGACGGCATGGAGGCTTGCGCGCCTCTGCGGGTGACGGAGATGGCGGCTGCCGCAGAGGCAAACCGCGCTGCAGCCCATGGGTCTTTGCCTTCGAGCAGGGCCACGGCAAAGGCGCCGTTGAAACAATCGCCGGCGCCGACGGTATCGACGGTGTCGACGGGGAATGCCTTCACCCAAGCCGCCTGGCCGCCCGCGACGGCCACATAAGCACCCTCAGCGCCGCGCTTCAGGGCTACGCCGTGCAGCCCCATGGCCAGCAACCGCTTCGCGGCGTTCTCGGGTTCCGGGCTGTTGTCCAGATAGAAGGCTGCCTCGGTCTCGTTGGGAGTGAACCATGCGACCTGGCGCCAGGCCGTCTCAGGCAGCGGCGCGGCGGGAGCGGGGTCGAGCATCACCGGAACACCGGCTTCCGCACACAAGGCGAGCACGTGGCTGACGGTTTCGATGGGCAGCTCCAACTGGCAGAGCACCATGCCTGCGGAGCGAATCAAGGCGGCGTGCCGATCGACGGTCGCGCAATCAACCTTGCCGTTGGCGCCGGGGACGACGACGATGCTGTTCTCGCCGCTCGCGGCAACCAGAATTGAGGCCACGCCGGAGGGTCCGGCTACATGCTGCACGGCTGCCGTTCTCACGCCTGCACGGGTCAGGTTGTCGAGGAGGGCCTGGCCGAAGACGTCTTCGCCGACCATGCCTACCATTTGGACGGGGTAGCCCAGCCGAGCGGCGGCGACGGCCTGGTTTGCGCCTTTGCCGCCGGGGGTGGTGTCAAAGCCGGTGCCGATGAGGGTCTGGCCGGGGACAGGAATCCTGGGGGTATGCGCGACCAGGTCCATGTTGATGCTGCCTACGACGACGATTGGCTTGAAGGTGCCGGTCATGGACCAAGACCTCAGACTCAGTAAAGGGGAGCCAGCGCTACGGCGCACAGCCCCAGCGCGAAGAAGACGAACATGAAGAACAGATAGCGTTTGGCGGCAGGGGGCGCGCCGGAAAACTCGCGCCAGACAAAGATACCCCAGCAGGCCGAGATCATGGTGGCGCCCTGGCCGATGGAGTAGGAGACGGCGGGGCCGATGGGTTTGGCGAGGTGAGCGACCGAGGCCACAAAGTTGGCGACTGCGCCGACGCACCAGATGGCGCCGCCAAAGATGCCCGCCAGGTGCCAGCGGAACGGAGCGGACCAGTAGCCGGAACCTTTGACAGGAGGCTTGCCGTCGAGAGGCCTGGCCATGAGCAGCAGGTTTGCCGGCACGGTGGAGAGAAGCACGCCGATGGCAAAGAAGAGAGCTATGGCGTAGGGTCCGGGGCTCAAGGCTGTGCCCAGGTCGTGGGTGGCGATGGGATACCAGCCGCCCATGAGCACGCCGGCGACCAGCGAAAGGACGATGCCGCGCGTGGTGGTGGCCGTGGCCGTGGCTTCGCGTTTGCGATAGGCAGCGGCATCGAGGACGATGGCGACGGTTACCAAGGCGACTCCGCCGAACAGCAGCAGAGGATTGGCCGCAGGGGTGACGAGATAGCTCGAGACTGCGCCGATGACCAGCGCCAGGCCGATGCCGACCGGGAAGGCGACGGCGAGGCCGGCGACTTCGATGGCCGCGACCAGCAGCAGGTTGGCTATGTTGAAGACCACGCCGCCGGCCAGGGCGAACAGGACTGCTCCTGACGACATGCTGCCCACCGCATCAAAGAAAGACGGCCCTGCGCGGCCCAGACTACCTGCGGTCAGTCCCCAGACGACGGTGGCGAGCAGCAGGCCGATGGCGTAGTCCCAATAGAAGAGCTGGAAGCGGTAGCCGGGGCAAAGCTTGAGCGTGTTGGCCCAGGAACCCCAGCAGAGCATGCTGAGGATCATGAGAAAGAGTGCGGCTTGATAGGTTTCGGGAAGAAACATTGGAGTAGCCCCCGTTCGCGCGTGTATGTGCGGCAAACTAGGAACCATAGCGCTTGAACCCACAGTGGTGCAAATGGCGGGTACTCCCGATCTCACCGACGGTTGGCGGAGGACGAAACCGTTTACTGCCGGGCGGCCTTGATCGCCTCGGTCAATGCGGGAACCACTTCAAAGAGATCGCCGACAATGCCGTAGTCGGCTACTTCGAAGATGGGGGCGTCGGGGTCTTTGTTGATGGCTACGATGCACTGGGAGCCTTTCATGCCGACCAGGTGCTGGATGGCTCCGGAGATGCCTACGGCGAGATACAGCTTGGGGGCGACGGTCTGGCCGGAGCTGCCTACCTGGCGCTCCATGGGAAGCCAGCCGTTGTCGCAGATGGGGCGCGAGGCGGCGATTTCCGCGCCGAGGGCGGTGGCGAGGTCCTGAACCAGGGGAAGGTTGTCGGCTTCCTTGATGCCGCGGCCGACGCTGACGATCAGTTGCGCGGAGCCAAGGTCCACGGTTTGCGCGGAGCCGCGGAAGGGTGCGCCGGGCTTGGTGCGGATGGCGCTGGCCGGGATCTCGGGTTCAAAAGGCAGGATCGTGAATGTTCCCGCCTGCGGAGGATCGGCGCGGAAAGCGCCGGCCTGGATGGACAGGAAGCAGGGGCCATCGCCCGGATGGCGATAACTGCCGGTCATCTTCCCCTGAAAGAGCTGGCGAACGAAGGTGGGGCCGGCCTCGATTCCCGTGATGTCGCCGATGAGCACCTGACCGAAGCGGGTGGCGAGACGGGGGACGTAGTCGCGCGACTGGTAGGTGTGCGGAAAGACAATGAAAGAAGGCTCGAGCTTCCGAATCAACTGCTCAAAGGCCACCACGTAGCCGTCCGAAGTGTAGTTTTCGAGAAGCGGATGCTGCACTGCGTAAGCTGCAGCGGGGGACTGACCTGAGATCTCAACAAACACGGTTGAGTTCGGATCGCCGACAGCGGCGGTTTGCATGGGCTGGCCGGTGAAATGCGCGAGAACGCGGCCGGCGGCCAGGGCCTCGAAGGAAATGCGATTACGGCCCGCTTCTTGTACGACCAGGATTCCGCTCATAGCACGCGCACCTCGAACTTGAGTTTTTCGACCAGGGCTGCCGCAGCTTCTTTGGGGGTGCCGGGCAGGATCTGGGTGGATTTCTGTTTCTGCGGCAGCGAGACACGCTCAAGAACCGCAACCGGCGCGGCGTCGACGGCCAACTCAGCGGCGGTCGCGCGGCGCACTTCCTTGGTTTTGGCGCGTTTGATGCCCATTAGCGTGGCGTAGCGCAGCTTGTTGCCGCCGGACTGGATGGTGAGCACGGCGGGGGTGGGCAGTTCGATGGTCTGGAACCAGCCCTCTTCGAGTTCGCGCTTGACCGTGAGGCCGGTGTAGGTCTTTTCGACGTGCAGAATAAGCGAGGCGTGTGGCAGGTTGAGGAGCTCGGCGACGATCACGCCGGTTTGGCCTTGGCCGAGGTCTTCTGACTGCAGGCCGGTGAGGATGAGGTCGGGGTTCTCGGGCTTTACAGCGGCGGCGAGGAGGCGGGCGACGCCGAGCGCGTCGCGGAGCCCAAGATCGTCGCAGACGATGTGGATGGCCCGGTCGGCGCCTTTTGCGAGGGCCTCCCGAATGGTTTGGCCCACACGCTCGGGACCGGCTGAGAGGACGATCACTTCGCCGCCGTGCTTTTCTTTGAGCTGGAGGGCCTCTTCGAGAGCGTACGCGTCGGACTCGTTCAGGGCGAACTGGAGGTCGGATTCTTCAATCCATTTGCCTGCGGCGTCGATGCGGACTTGCGCATCGCGGTCGGGGACTTGTTTGATGGCTACGATGATTTTCATGATGAAAGGCTCAAGTTCATCTTAACCGGCGAGGCTAACGCGGTTCGCTGGGGGGCAGGCTGCGGGCGGCTAGCTGGGCGATATCGAAGAGCTGGGGCGAGGTGGCGCCAGTCGAGGCGAATGCGTCGCGGAACATGCTGTTGCAAAAGGGACAGGCGGTGGCTACGGTTTGCGCGCCGGTGGCGACGAGCTCGGCGGCGCGGACGTGGCTGACGCGCTCGCCGGTTTCTTCGCCGAGAAAGGAGAGGCCGCCGCCGGCTCCGCAACAGAAGCTGCGTTCGCGATGGCGCGGAGCTTCGACGAGTTCGCCGGCCAGGGATGCGACCGTGCGCGGCTGGTCGTAGACATTGCGATAACGGCCCAGGTAACAGGGGTCGTGGAAGACGATCTTTTCCGGTCCCTCAGGGGCTAAAGTCCCGGTCCCAATTGGGGGCTTTTCGGCACGACTGAAGTCGTGCCCTGTTACAGAGCTTTCGGGATTGGAACCATGGGAGTGCGGAGAGGTCGAAGGGCGAACCTCAGGGGCTAAAGTCCCCTCTGCTTCCGTCGGCTTGATGTCCGGGCTGAAGCCCGGACCTACCGCTCGCGGCAGCTTGTCGGCGAAGCGGGCCAGGAACTCGCTGTGGTGCTCGATTTCAGGCGGGGTGCCGTACTCCTTCCAGTCTTCCTGGATGGTGCGGACGCAGTGGGGGCAGATGGAGACGATCCTCTTCACCTTGTTCTGCGCCAGGGCTTCGAGGTTGGCTTCGGCCAGTTGCTGGAAGACGAGGTCGTTGCCTAGACGGCGGACGGGGTCGCCGGTGCATTTTTCCTTGCGCAGGATGCCGTAGCTTGTGCCCAGGTAGTTCATGACGCGGGCGAAGGCGGCGACGATCTCGCGGCCCTTGGGGTCGTATCCGCCCATGCAGCCCAGCCAGAGGCAATACTCCTGGGTGCCGTCGAAGATGGGTAGTTGCTGCTTCTGGATGAACTTGTCGCGCTCGGCGGGGCTGAGTCCCAGGGCATTCGAGCCGCGCTCGAGGGCCAGGAAGAGCTTGGAGCCATATTGGTCTTCCCAGGCGCCGGTGTTGACCGCGCCGCGGCGCAGGCCGACAAGGATGGGGACATGCTCGATGCCGACCGGGCACTGGAACTCGCAGGCGCCGCAGGTGGTGCACTGGAAGACGGCTTCCTGCTGGTTGTATTTGCCGAGCAAGGGTTGGTCAGAGGACGGGCCGAGGTCGTTGAGGTAGGCGCGGACGCCCAAAATGATCTCTTTGGGGTTGAGCAGCTTGCCGGTGTTGGCGGCGGGGCAGTGCTCGGTGCAGCGGCCGCATTCCACGCAGGAGTAGGCCTGGAGGCTGACCAGTTGCGTGAGGTCCGTACCGGCGACGAGGCCGAAGTCCTCATCGCCGCTGAGCGGGGGAATCTGGGCGAAACTGCCGCGGGAAAGAAAGACGGTGGCTGGGCTGAGGACCAGGTGCAGGTGCTTGGTGTAGGGGATGATGGGCAGAAAGGTCAGCAGGGCCAGCGTGTGAAGCCACCAGAGGGTTCGCGCGGAGGGATCGGCTCGGAAGACAAAGAACGAGGCCAGGTAGGTGGCCATGAGGGCGAAGATCAGGAAGGCGATGAAGCCGGACTCCCAGGAAAGCTTTTCGCCGAGCCATTTGGGGCGGACGAGGAAGCGGCGGATGAAGAGGCCGGCGATGCCCACGGCGCAGAATAGGGCGAAGACGGCTGCAAAGTAGTAATAGAGCCCGCCGATGGGGCCTGCAGGGTTAAGAAAGCCGATGCCGAAAGCTACGGCGCAGTGGTTGAGCGTGACCAGGGCGAAGGCGCAGAAGGCCCAGAAGACGAATGCGTGGGCCAGGCCGGGGAGCGGGCGCTCGCGGATGACTTTGGCCTGGCAGAGGACCTCCCAGAAGAAGTCCCAAACGCGTTTGCCAATGGGGAGGAGGTGAAAGCCGGGGTCTTTTTTCGACTTGAGGATTTTGTTGAGGACCAGGCCGAAGCGGCGCCAGAAGAGCCAGGCGGAGGCGACGGCCATGGCGGCAAAGAGGAGCTTTTCGGCGAGGGAAAAGTGCTGGGGTTCGGCGAGAGTTGGAAGAGAAAAGAGCATAGACGAACAGGTTCAAGATACAGGAGCGGGTTGGGGGTTGTCTTGGGTGGGGGCCAGTGGTCAGGCGCGCCATTGCAGGCAGAGCTCGTAGTTGTCGGGGTCGCGGAAGAAAAGTTGCTTCATACCGAAGGGCCGGACCATGGGGCCTTTGACGGCGACGCCGGCGGCTTTCAGATATTCCGCGGCGGCGTCGAGATCCTGGCAGCCGATGTAGATCTGCGTGTCGCCGTGCGCGGCGATGCGGACGGGATCGAGCTGCGGCGGGCGGCGTCTGCGCTCGAACATGGTGTTGAGCATGAGGTTGGCGTCGTTGAGGCGGAGCCAGAC
>DASWZM010000251.1:0-15474 GCA_036404455.1 Occallatibacter sp.
GGACGGAATGACAGACCCGCAATCGAGAGTTCGGCAGAATTATCTGGCGATCGTTGTCGCCGCGATAGCCTGCTTCCTGTTTGAGGCCGGCTGGTATTCGTTCTTTCTTCAGCGCTGGCTTGACGGTATCGGCCGCACCGAGCAGTGGCTGATGGCCACCGGCGTCAGCCCAGCCTTGCAGTACGCCACAGCCCTGCTCTCGGCAGCCGTGATTGCGACAGCCATCTCCTGCGTTACCCAGCTCACCGGCCCTCAGACCGCCATGCGCGGCATCAAAGTGGCGGCTCTGCTGTGGTTCGGCTTTGTCCTCACCACCTGGTCCACCGAATACGTCTTCGAGGTCCGTCCCTGGAGCCTGCTGGGCATCAACGCCGGTTTCTGGCTTATCGGCATGATCCTGATGGGCGCAATCGTCGGCGCCTGGAAGAAGAAGTAGCCGCCCTACTCTGGCGGCGGATAAAACGGCAGCTTCTCGTTCTTCTCGTTGGCCCGCTTCACCGTCGCATCCTGCAGCAGCAGCGCCGGCGCCAGCACCGTCACCGGCACATCGCCAAAGTAGTTGGTAACCCAAAGGTCCTTGCCCGCAGCCTCCACGCTTGACCGCAGAGCCCGCTGATCCAGATCGTCCAGCTCCGCCCCGCGCACCAGCTCGCGCTTGCCGTCCGGGCTTACGCGGTAGAGCAGGCGCGGCGTCAGCTCACCGCCCAGCGTCTCCACAAAATACACGCGCTTCAGCCCACGATCCTTGCCCAGGTCCAGCAGCTTGCGGTTCAGTTCCTCGTCCGTCAGCCCATCCTTCGCCGTCACCTTCAGAACGCCGATCGACGGCCTCGGCGCCCCGGTAATCCCCGCGCGTCCGTGCCCGTTCGACTGCGGAAAGTCGCGCACCGGCTCCCGCCCGATCAGATAGTTCTCCAGCTTCCCTTCGGTCACCAGCTTCACCGCCTGCGCCGGCACACCCTCGTCGTCCACTGCATACGTGCCCACCAGCCCTTTGCCGTCAAAGCTCTTCAGTCCGGGGTCGTCCACCACATCCAGAAAATCCGGCAGCACACGCGCATGGTAGCTCGACGCAAACGGTCCGTTGGTGCGCGCCTCGGTGCCCAGCTTGGGCCGCGTGCCCGTCACCCCGCTCGCCAGCAGCGCGCGCAATGTGTCGGCCCCCGCATCGGAACTCAACAGCAGCGGCCCGTGATACTCCTCATCTACCAGCGGTGCCTTGCGCAGGTCGGTGAGCGACGCAATCAGCCCCACCGCATGTTTCTCGAAAGCTTCCGGCGCATCCAGGTCGTTCAGCGAATTTCCCGTCGAAGCATACGACCGGTCCAGCCGCATCCCATCTGCCGCCTGCGTCCCCACTCCGATGGCCTCCTGGTATTCAGCCGCCGGCTTGCGCACGATGGTCCCCTCGCTGGTCACCAGCCAGGTGGTCGTCACCCGCGCATGAAACTCCGCCGTGGAGTACTGCACGTCGTGCTGGCTCGCCTTCACCTGGGCATCCGTCCGGTAGAGCCCGCTGGCCTTCGCCACGCGCTCCACCCAGACCGGCTCGTCCAGCTTCAGCTTCATCGGCTCGGCCAGCAAGATCACCGCTTTCTCCTTGCTGAAGTCGTCGGCCTGCGGCGGCGTCTGCACCTGCTTCAGCTCCGCCTGCTTTTGCGCATAGGCCGCCAGAGCGCTCTTGTACGCCGTGTCCGTGGCCGTCCACAGCGCACTCCGCACCGCAATCGGATCGTCGTCCAGCGCCGCCAGTTGCAGCGAGCCGTCCCCGCGCCCGCCGGAGCTGTCCGTCTTGTAGTCGCCCACCCGCACGGTAATGCGGGCCACGCGCTGGTGATTGTGCTGCGAACCCTCGCTGGCCCCAAACTCCGCCTTGGTCTCGTAGTTATCCACGTCCTCAATCCGGTATTGGATAAAGAACGGCTTCTCAAACCCCTTCAACTGCAACTGGCTCATGCTCCGGTCCAACTCTTCGAGCATCGCTTTCAGTAGCGGATCTTTCTCCGCATCCGCCCGCGTCTGCTGCGCCGCGCTCAAAGAAGGTACGCACAGGCAGGCAACCATCAACCCGGCTCCGGCGATTCTTGCAATCGAATGAATCGGGTTCATTTTGCCTCCTTCTTTTCCGGCGCCGCGATGTCCGCTCCCGGAATCGGCAAGATCGGCGGCCTCGCTGTTCCCTGCGCCTGCTTCTGCGTCTCCATCTCGCTCAACAGCATCGCCGGAGCCACCGCGCTCACCGGAATCGTCCCCGACTCCGCCCCGCACTCCCCGTTGAACACCTCGCTCTTGTCGCCCGTGGCCAGAATCCGCTTCATCGCCGCCAGCGGCGTGCCCACGATGCTCACGCCCCGCACCAGTTCATCGGGACGGCCATCCACATACACCCGCCAAACGACCAGCGGAATCACTTGAAACGCCTGCGGCGAACTCCGCGTGGTCACCGCAAACCCCGAAGAGATGTCCTCAAAGTAGAGCCCGTACGCCTTGCCCTGCTTCTTCGCCTCCTCGATCAACTGCTTGCGCAGTTCAGTCTCCGGCTCCGTCCTGGTCGAGGTCACAATCAGGTTGCCCTGCCGCCCGGTGGGCAACTTGCCGGTCTGCGCCCTCCCATGGCCGTTCGAGGTTGCAAAGCTCGCAATCGGCAGCCGCGACATCAGGAACGTCTTCAGCACGCCGTCATCGATCAGGTCCACGCGCCGCGCCTTCTGTCCCTCATCGTCGTACTCGTAGCTGCCGCTTAGCCAGGTCTTGCCGAAGTTGGTCAGCGTCGGATCGTCGGCCACGGAGAGAAACGCCGGCAGCACCTCCTTGCCCACTTCCTTGGTAAACGTCTGTCCCTCCTCGTCGCCGCGCTGCCGCTGGCCTTCAAGCCGGTGCCCCAGCACTTCGTGGAAGAACACCGCCGCCGCCCGTCCCGAGAGAATCGCCGGCCCGTCGAACGGCTCCGTCACCGAAGCCTTGCGCAGCGCCTCCAGGCTCTTGCCCAGCTCCCGGGCCGCTGCCTCCAGCTCCGCCTGGCGGGGGAGTCCCTCCACCGTCTCGGCCTCAAATGTCCGCGCCCGGAACAGGTCCATCCCATCGTCCGCGCGCGTCACCGCATACACCATCAGCCGCGCCTGCAAATGCGGCGTCACCACCCGCGAACCTTCCGACGAGGTAAAGTAGTCGGTCTCGTTCTGCACTGTCAGCATCACCATGTTCTGGTAAACGTCCGGGTACTCGCGGAAGATCTTCGACAGCTCTCGCACCCGCCGCTCCCACGCCGTCCTGTCCACCGCCACCGCCGGGGCCGGCTTGCCGATGTAGGTCTGCGGCGCCTCTTCACTGAAGTCCGGCGACGTGTCTTCTTCCTTGGCCCGGACCTGCGCCTCGGTCTTCACGCGCAGGTAGTTGTCCAGCGCCGTCCCGTAGCCCGTATTGGTGGCCAGCCACAGCGAGCGGCCAAGCGCCTCGCGGTCGTCTGTCAGCGGCAGCTCCTGGCTGTTCACCGCCGACCCGCGATGCGTCCCGTGCGTGTTGTCCAGCTTGGGATCGCCCAGCCGCACCTGCACGTCGGCCACGCGCACGCGGTTGGCCGAGCTGTCCACCAGCGCCCCGTACTGCGCCCGGATCGCCACAAAGCTCGCATCGCTCACCGTGTAACTCAGGAAGTAAGGCGGTACCTGCTTCTCGTCGGTCGCCGCGGCGGCCTTGCCAAGCGAAGTGAAGGCCCGATGAAGCTCCGTCGTCATCGCGTCCAGCACCACCGGGGTCCCCGCGGTCTCGGGGTCCCCAGCGAGCGATCTTTGCTCGCTGGGGTGAGGAGACAGGTCCTCGTTCGCGGAGTGGAGCACCGGCGTGGACCGTTGCGCGCCCGCGGCCGCCGGCAAAGCCAGCGCCAGAAAACAAATGGCCAGGCGTTTGCAGGGCCATGCGGCGAATCGCCTTCCGGCGGCAAAAAGAATCTGTGGCATAGGCTGGGATGACTCTGTTAGAACGTTTCGCAAGCTCGATTGTCTCAGAGTTGGCTGCCTCGAGGAAAAAACCAGTGAGGATTGCTCGCCGTTGGATGCTCCTGTCTTGTTTCACCCTTCTGATTGGGGGACTGATTGGCCTGGCGCATCGCTGCGCCGCCCAATCCGCGCCGCAGCCGGCCGCTGCCCAGGCAGCCGCGTCCCAGCCCGAGTCTGCATACTCGCTGCCGCCCGGCAAGCTGGCCAAGGCCATCTCCCTCAGCCGCATCCGCAACATCATGGACATCGTCGGATCGCTTTGGGGCCTGGCCGTCCTTTGGCTCCTGCTGTCCACGCGCGCCGCCGCCGGTCTGGGCGCCTGGGCGGAACGCGCCTTCAGCCGGCGCTGGCTCCAGGGACTGCTTTTTTTCGCGGTCCTCATCGTCCTGCTCACCGTGGCAAACTTGCCCCTGGACGTATTCAGCCACCATGTCAGCCGCAACTACGGCATCAGCGTGCAGGGCTGGGGCAGCTGGCTCGGTGACCAGGCCAAGGCTCTGGGGCTCTCTGTGCTGCTGGGTACCCCGGTACTCCTGCTCTTCAACTGGATCGTGCGCCGTTGGCCCCGCCGCTACTGGCTGGGCGTCTGGGTGGCCACGCTGCCGCTTCTGGTGCTCATCCTCTTTGTGTCGCCGCTGTTCGAACCCATCTTCAACCAGTACGAACCCCTGGCCAGGAATCATCCCGCCCTGGTCGCCGAGCTTGAAAAGGTAGCCGCCCGAACCGGAACCGACATTCCGCCCGAGCGCATGTTCCTGATGAAGGCCAGCGCCAAAACCAACGGCCTCAACGCCTACGTCAGCGGCCTGGGCGCCACCAAGCGCATCGTGGTGTGGGACACTACCGCCGGCCGCATCCCCGACGGCGAAGTCATGTTTGTCTTCGGCCACGAGAGCGGTCATTACGTCCTCAACCACATTCCCAAAATGCTCGCCGGGTTTGCCGTCGCCCTCTTCTTCGTCTACTGGGCCTGCGCCGGTTTCGCCGCCTGGCTGGCTCGCCGCTTCGGCGCCCGCTGGCGCCTGCACGGCCAGGATGCCGCCGCAGCCCCGCTCTCCACCCGCGCCGGTTTCGTGACGCTCATCTTCGCCATCTCGCTGGCAAGCTTCGTCCTTGAGCCGGCAGGCAACACCTTCAGCCGCCACTTCGAGCATGAGGCCGACGTCTACGGCCAGGAAGCCATCCACGGCCTCGTCCCCGACCCCCGGAAGACCGCCGTCGCCGGCTTCAACGCCCTCGGCGAAGCCTGGCTCGAGGACCCCAATCCCAGCCCCTTCATCGAATTCTGGGAATACAACCATCCCTCCGTAAAGACCCGCGCCAACTTCGCCGCCCAATACGACCCCTGGGCCAACGGCGGCCACGGCAAGTTCTTCGATAAATAGAAGGAAGGGAACGGCCAAACGGCACGCAGTGGGCCATCCTTGCGGTTCCCTTGCGCCGCAAGGGATAGTACGGGCGAATTGAGACGGGAACCACCGGGATTCTGTAAACCCCGGCCTCACGAGCAGTTTTTGCGAATGCAATTTGCGCGGAGCAGACCGGCGAAACCAGAAAATCGGCCCAGCCTGGCTTGGTCACCTGAGCGCCTTTTCCAGGAACTTTATCCTCCTACACTCGAGACTGCTGAATTCCCGGCAGAAAACGCACTCTTCCCCCTTGAAACTGGCCCCGCGCTTACAAATTGCACCGATCCCAGGGCAATAAGAAGTGGTGTGCAATATGAGACAGTTTGTGAGCCGAAACACAATTACGATCACTTCCCAAAGTACTATGGGCCGCTTTTTTCTGTAGGCGGTTGGGAGAGTTATTGGCCACGAAGGCGAGAATTCTGCCGGTGCAGACAGTCGCACACGGCAATTCGCCCTACGGAGTTGCGGCGCGGCGCTCACCAGGACAAGCCTTTGCCATGCAGCTTCTTCCCCCGCGGAATCAACTACCGATCGACGGAGAATAAGGAATCCACATAATGGAACATTTCCATGGGCAGACTGACAGAAAAGTCCAGAACCGTTGCTCCGGGGCGAGTCGCTTCCAGCAGCAAGCTGTGAACCGCCGGGCAAGCGATCTGCACGTGGTACCGATCCGCCCGTACTTTGCAACAAGTTGGAATGACGCCAGCGCGCCTTGGAGAGCGGGGGAGTTCTGCAAATGCCTGCCGCCTGAAGCGATCAGCGAGTTTGAATCGCTTGCAGCACCGTTCTGCTGCGAGGGAACTACGGTCCTGTTCAATGAGGAGCAACAACCCGGCAGCATCATGTTCTTGCTTGAAGGGAGGGTCAAGCTTTCCATCAATTCCATTGACGGCAGGCGGCTCATCCTCGGAATCGCCGGGCCCGGAGAAATCCTGGGGATCACTTCTGCGATTTCCGGCTGCCCCTATGAGTTAACGGCGGAAGCGCGATTCCCCTGCAGGATCGCAGCCCTGAACCGGCAGAGCTTTCTCGACTTCTTGCTGCGTTACCCGCTTGCCTGTCAGAACGTGGTGCGCCAGTTGAGCCTGCAGTACAAGCGGGCCTGCGAACAATTGCGCATAGTCGGCCTTACATCGCCGGCGCCGGCCAAGCTTGCCCGGCTATTGCTGGACTGGTGTGCGGAAGGCGAGAAGACAGAGTGCGGCGCCCGGATCCAGTTGTCGCTCACACACGGGGAGATCGGTCAGCACATCGGCGTATCCAGGGAAACGGTTTCCCGCACGCTCAATGATTTCAAGAACCGCGAGCTGGTGGAACAGCGCGGCTCGACCCTGTTGGTTTCGAATCTCCGCGCCCTGGAAATCTGCGCCGGCGCAAGCTGACTCTTGAAGGAACTCGAGCGGTCCATTCCCTGATCCCTGTTCCCTATTCCCTGTTCCCTGTTCCCTGTTCCCTGCTTCTCCCAACCCTCCCCGCCGCCGTACACTACTTCTTCAAGGAGACGACGGCCATGGCCTACCCCGCAAACTACCGCTACACCCGCGAACATGAATGGATCTCCGTCGAGGGCTCCATCGGCGCCGTCGGCATCACCGACTACGCGCAGAACTCCCTCGGCGACATCGTCTACGTAGACGTGCCCAAGGTCGGCGACCAGGTAACCGCCAACGCCACATTCGGCTCCGTCGAAAGCGTCAAGGCCGTCAGCGACCTCTACTCGCCCGTCACCGGCACCGTCACCGCCACCAACGACGAGCTCAAGACCTCGCCCGACAAGATCAATCAAGCCCCTCACGAAACCTGGATCATCAAGGTCGAACTCGCCGACCCCGCCCAGCTCAACACCCTGCTCGACGCCGCCGCCTACGAAGCCTTCATCTCCGAAGAGACCGGTGGCTAGCTGCTGGCTTCTAGCCTCAAGCTCTTAGCCTTTTCCCGGAACTTGAGGCCGTATCGACCCCACGGAATTCTCTCCCCACAGGCTGCAAACCAGCCCAAACAAAGGGCTTTTAGCTAGAAGCTAGAAGCTAGGAGCTAGAAGCTGAAATGCGCTACCTGCCCAAATCGCCCGCCGAACGCGAGAAGATGCTCGCTGACATCGGCGCTGCCTCCATCGACGACCTCTTCGCCGTCATCCCCGCCGAGTACCGCCTCGACCGCGACCTCGCCGTCCCGCGCCAGCACGCAGAAAGCGAAATCATCGACTACTTTCGCGCCGCCGGCCGGAAAAACGCCACCAACTACGCCAGCTTCCTCGGCGCCGGCGCTTATCGCCATTACCGCCCCGTCATCATCGATTCCCTGGTTCAGCGCGGCGAGTTCCTCACCAGCTACACCCCCTACCAGGCCGAAATCACCCAGGGCACCCTGCAGGCCATCTTCGAATTCCAGACCATGATCGCCGAGCTGACCGGCATGGACGTCGCCAACGCCAGCATGTACGACGGGTCGACGGGCGCGGCGGAGGCCGTCATGATGGCCGTCCGCGTCACCGGCCGCCACAAAGCCGTCGTCGCCTCCACCGTCCATCCCGAGTACCGCGAAGTCCTCACCACCTACGCCAGGCACCAGGGCCTGCCCTCCTCGCTCGTCCCCTACGGCCAGGAAACCGGCCGCGTCAATCTCGAAGCCCTCGAAGCCCAGGTCACCGAAGAGACCGCCGCCGTCCTGGTGCAGAGCCCCAACTTCTTCGGCGTCATTGAAGACATACCCGCCATTGCCCAAATCGCCCACGCCAAGGGCGCCCTGCTCATCGTCTCCATTGCGGAAGCAGTCTCCCTCGGCGTAGTCCGCCCGCCCCTCGAGGCGGACATCGTCAGCATGGAAGCCCAGTCCTTCGGCGTCGCCCTCAGCTACGGCGGCCCCTTCTGCGGCGTCATCGCCGCCAAGGAGCAGTACCTCCGCCAGATGCCCGGCCGCCTCGTCGGCCAAACCACCGACTCCAACGGCTACCGCGGCTTCGTCCTCACCCTCGCCACCCGCGAGCAGCACATCCGCCGCGAAAAAGCCACCTCCAACATCTGCACCAACCAGGCGTTGGTCGCCCTCATGGCCACCATCTTCCTCACCGTCTACGGCAAGGAGGGAATCCGCGAACTCGCCGGGCACAACCTGGCAAAAGCCGCCTACGCCGCCAAAACCTTCGCCGCCCAACCCGGCGCAAAGGTCCGATTCCAAGCCTCGCCCCGCTTCCACGAGTTTGTCCTTGAAACCCAGGAAGCCCCCGAATCCCTGAGCCAGCGTCTGCTCGACGGCAAGATCGTCGGCGGCGTAGCCCTGAGCCGCTGGTATCCGGAACTGCCCAACGCGACGCTCTGGTGCGCCACTGAAGTCGTTACCCGTGAACAGATCGATACCGCGGCTAAAGTACTTTCCGCCGCACCGGTTGAGGCGTAAACGAATCCAATGACAAACGACACAACCATTCCGCAGATTCCCGCCCCCGGTCCCACCACCACCGGCAAAGTCCGCCCCCACCAGACCCAGAACGAGGCGCTGCTCTTCGAGAAATCCTCCCCCGGCAAGCGCGCCTACAAACTTCCCCCGCTCGACGTCCCTCCTGTTGACCCAGCAACTCTGCTTGGATCAGAACACCGGAAGGTGCCCGGCCAGCTCCCCGAGCTGAGCGAAATCGAGATCATCCGCCACTTCACCCGCCTCTCCACCTGGAACTACGCCATCGATCTCGGCATGTACCCGCTCGGCTCCTGCACCATGAAGTACAACCCCCGCGTCAATGAGCTGGTCGCCCGCATTGAAGGCCTGGCCGAGGCCCATCCCTACCGCCCCGACTCGCTCGCCCAGGGCATCCTCGAAGTCTACGACCTGCTCCAGCGCTGCCTCCTCGACATCACCGGCATGGACGCTATCACCCTCCAGCCCGCCGCCGGCGCCCACGGCGAGTTCACCGGCATCCTGCTCGTCCGCGCCTGGCACCAGTCGCAGGGCAATCCCCGCCGCAGGATCCTCATCCCCGACTCCGCCCACGGCACCAACCCCGCCACCGCCGCCATCTGCGGCTACACCGTCGAGAACCTCAAGTCCAACGCGGAAGGCGGCATCGATCTCGAAGCCCTCGCCCGCCAGGTCGATGAAGAAACCGCCGCCCTCATGCTCACCAACCCCTCGACGATAGGAGTTTTCGAGAGCCAGATCCACAAGATCGCCGACATCCTCCACGCCCGGGGCGCCCTGCTCTACATGGACGGCGCCAACATGAACGCCCTGGTCGGCAAAGTCCGCCCCGGCGACTTCGGCGTAGACGTCATGCACCTTAACCTCCACAAAACCTTCTCCACACCCCACGGCGGCGGTGGTCCCGGCTCCGGCCCCGTAGCCTGCAAGGCATTCCTTGAGCCATTCCTCCCCATCCCCGTCCTGGTCCGCAACTCCGCGCCCAGTGACCCGCAAAATCTCCGTGCCCCATCCCTTCACGTTACTTCCGGCGAAAGGGTGGGAGCCCCCCCGGCTTCGCCGCCCCACCCGCCTTCCGTCCGCACCGATCTGGGTTTCCCATCCTTTCCGAGTGTTTTCGAGCAGGAAACGGCGGAAAGGGCAGGAAGCCACGACTCTCAGCCGGGTGCCCCAGGTCTCGATTCTGAGACCTGGGAGTCGAAGGCCCCAGGCCAACTGTCCTGGGATTACGACCGCCCCCAATCCGTCGGCCGCGTCCGCGCCTTCTACGGCAACACCGGCATGTTCATCCGCGCCCTGGCTTACATCCTGGCCAATGGTCCCGATGGCCTCCGCCAGACCACCGAAGACGCCGTTCTCAACGCCAACTACATCCGCCACGGCCTCGAAGACCTTTACGAGCTCCCCTACAAAACCCCCTCCATGCACGAGGTCGTCTTCAGTGACAAGCGCCAGGCCGCCAAAGGAATCAAAACCGGCGATATCGCCAAGCGCCTCATCGACTACGGCTTCCACCCCTACACGGTAAGCTTCCCGCTCATCGTCCACGGCGCCCTGATGATCGAGCCCACCGAGAGCGAGTCTCTTGAAGAACTCGACTTATTCATCGCAGCCATGCGCAGCATCGCCAAAGAAGTAGAAGAAACTCCCGAGTTAGTAAAATCCGCACCCCACTCCACAAGAGTTTCAAGGTTGGACGAAGTCCAGGCGGCCAGAAAGCCTGTTCTGCGCTGGCGGCCAACGGAGGAATAAGAGCGTCGTTGAAATAGTTGATGTTGTGCGCCCAGCCAACCGGACAGAAGTTGCTGTTCCTGACTCTTTTTCCTCAATTTCCCCATAGTTGCCGAGTTCTCCACAGCCCCGCCCGTGCCTACAATGAAGCCATGTTCGCGGATTGACGCGGATGTTGGGTAGTTTGCGGACAAAACAAAGGCGCTTGGGACCTGCAATCCCAAGCGCCCGAATGGTGGCCCCGTAGCTCAATTTGGATAGAGCACCTGCCCGCTAAGCCGGAGATGAAGGTCCAATCCCTTCCGGGGTCACCAACTGAAACGATCCTAAGAAACATTCCACTGTAGAGCAAGTGCAAAAAGACGCAAATGTGTGGACTTTTTGTCACCGCTCACCCCACCACCCTCAGCCCCTTCACTGCGTACCGCGCAATCTCGCCGTCGCTCGTCACCAGCGCCAACCCCTCCACCGTGGCCTGCGCAATCAACATCCTGTCGAATGGGTCCTTATGGATCGGTGCCAGTCCGTAGACCGCGGTGATGTGGTCGGGCCTGAGCGGCAGAACCGTCGCGGCCAGTTGCTCCAATGCCTCTTGCCACCAGAAGCGCGGATCGCCCACATCCAGCGTCCCCTTCATGCTCTTGACCACGACCTCCCAATAAGAGACCACGCTGAGGAAGTTTGGCCCTGCGGTGATGGCAGCTTTTGCAGCCGCAGAGAGAGACCTTGACTGAAACATGGTGAAGAGAACTGTATGCGTATCGAGCAGACAACCGCGTACTGGAACTCCTTCGCTCAAGAGTCCTCACCGAGGAGTTCTTCTTCTGTGATCGGATCGTCCCAGCCGGGCAGAAGGCGAATGCGCCCCTTCATTCCGTCGAATTGCACTTTCTTGCATTCAGCCGGAGGCGGCGCAAGCTGCGCCACAGGCCGCCCATGGCGGGTAATGACCACCTGCTCGCCGCCCTCCACCGCCCGGATCAACTCGGGCAGGCGGTTCTTCGCTTCTGCGGTGCTGACTTCCATATCCGGAATTATAGCTATAAATTATGGCCATAACAAGCCCGTTTCCAATTGATTAAACTCCGCAACTTGCCGTTAGATGGAACCAAAGTAGTAAAGTTTTCCGCAGGGCGACGGCGATATATTACTCATTTAAGGTGTGTTCCCCTTTTTTCCAGAAGGCGTTATCCCTTCTTCACAACCGCTCCTAGCCTAAGCTCGTCATCTGATATGGCCACCATCCCCGATCTCACTCTGGATGCCGGAATGCCCGCGAACGTCGACGCCGAGAAGACCATCCTCGGCGCCATCCTGCTCGACAATGCCGCCCACTCAGAGGCCGCCGAGAAGATCGACGCGGACGATTTTTCCCTCGACTCCCATCGCCGTATCTTCTTGCGCATGAGCGAGTTGATGAACTCGCAGCGCGCCGTCGACATCGTTACCCTGGCCAACGAACTGGCCCGCTACAAGGAGGTCGAATCCGTCGGCGGCGTCGCCTATCTTGCCTCCCTCACCGAGGGTTTGCCTCGCCGTCCGGTCATCGAGGAGTACATCCGCATCGTCAAGGATAAGAGCTTGCTGCGCAAGCTCATGGGCATCTGTTCCATGGCCATTGCCCGTGCCGCCGACCAGAGCGAGACCGCCCTCGAAGTCCTGGACGCCGCCGAGTCGCAACTCCTCGAAGTCAGCGAGAAAGGCCTCACTCATGGCTTCCAGTCGCTCGACCAGATCGTACAGCATTCCTTCGGCACCATCGACAATCTGTACAAGCAGAGCCGCGAAATCACCGGGCTGGCCACTGATTTCACTGACTTTGATCGCATGACCAGCGGCCTGCAGAAGGGCGAGCTGATCATCATCGCCGCCCGCCCCTCGATGGGCAAGACCGCGATGGCCATCAACATCGCCCAGAACGCCGCCATCAACCACAACGCCATTGTGGCCGTCTTCAGCCTGGAGATGAGCAAGGAGTCGCTGCTGCGCCGCATGCTGGCCTCCCAGGCCTGGGTCGACCAGCAGAAGCTCCAGAAAGGCTTCCTGGGCCGGGAAGATTACGCTAAATTGCAGAATGCGCTGGGCCAACTGGTCGAGTCGCGCATCTTCATCGATGACACGGCCGGCATCTCGCTGGCCGAGATGCGCGCCAAGGCGCGGCGCCTCAGGCAGAACGCCGGCGGCCTCGACCTCATCGTGGTGGACTACCTGCAACTGATGTCCGCCACGGTTCCATCGTCTGGCAAAAGGAATTACGAGAACCGCACCCAGGAGGTCTCGGCCATCTCCCGCGGTTTGAAGGCGCTTTCCAAGGAGCTGAACGTGCCCGTGCTGGCTCTCTCCCAACTCTCCCGCGCCGGAGTGCAGCGCAAGGACGATAAGCGCCCTCTGCTCAGCGACTTGCGCGAGTCGGGCTCGATCGAGCAGGACGCCGACGTGGTGGCCTTCATCCATCGCGAGTCCTACTACAACCGCGATGAAGAGATGTCCGACGCCGACCGGGCCAAGTCCGAGATCATCATCGCCAAGCAGCGCAACGGCCCCACCGACACCGTTTATCTGAACTTCATCGCCAAGTTCACCCGCTTCGACAATCAGGACTCGACGCACGCGGTCTGAACTCACCGGGGCTCATGCAATCACGGCTCGTTCAGGATCAGCGCGATGCGGCCTGCAATCCGGTCGCCGGGCGCTTCGCCAGCTTCTATTTCGATGAGGTCTACGGGAAAAGCGATGTTGTGCGGCCGCAAAACCAGCCGATTCGAGACAAAGTCCACGTACCGCAACGTCAGGTGAGCTCCGTGCCGGACCGCGTACAGGTTAGGCCGATTCGGACGGTAAGGCATCAGCGAGTTGTAGTGGCGATCAAGCAGCGCGATGGCGTCCGGCAGGACCAGAGGCTCCATCGGCAAGGCGTCGGGGGAAGGGATGCGCACGGCGACAAACCGTTGCCAGGCGCGCCGCGGGTTCGAAACCCGTGCCCGGATGGAGTGGAGGAGGCCGTCGGGCAAATGGAGCATTGAATGCGTCGCCGAGGGACGGATGTACGGCTCAAAAAGTGCAGCAGCGTGAGAAACAACTGGAACCGAGCTGCTTTCCTCATCGGCCGGCAGAGACCAGGCCTGCTCCATTGCGGGCAGAAGGTCGGCCGCCGTCAGATGCTGGGCGGCAAGCACGCGATCGATGGCCTCCAGCGAAAGCTGGCGCCGATTGTGCAGGAAATTGGAGAGATGGGGCTGGCCGAAGCCGGTTTGACGGGCCAATAAAGAGACGCTGAGCGTCCCCCGCTGTATCCTGCGCAGTAGTTCCAGGCGGAGTCGCTCGTGCATTTGGGTAAAGTTCATCTGTGGAAAATTCGCCACCAGCAATGGGAACGAAGGATCTCCGCTTTCCTCTGGCAAAGCTATCAGGGTTGTTTGGCCTTTATTTTCAGCGCTTGCTTGCGGATTGCAAAACGCAAAAGCGGAAATCAGCCGGGGGAGATTGACGCAAGAGAACAATATTTCTAGATTTGGTTTACTTCATCTTGCATTGGCTTGTGGGAATCTTTTCAATACGCTTCATTGCCGCAAGGCTGAGCGGGGCGGAATTGTGTCCTCTTCAGCGGTCAATGAACAATTGCCGGAGGAGTTTCAGTCCAGTCCGGTGTCCCATACGTGCCCCAGGGCGCTTCGCAGAGGCGTCTGGGGCAGGCCAGTGGAGAAAATTCCAGGATCTGCGCGCTATGAGCATGACAAAAAACGAGAGAGCACAGGCGGCAATCCCCCATCAGGACAAGAGAAACCTGAGTTGCCGGGCCTGGTTCTCTTCACCCCGCGGAACAGCAGTCGAAAACAAAAGCCGTCGGGAGTTCGCTCGAATACGGAGAATCAGTCATGGAATTGCGCGTGCAATTGAAAATTTGCGAAGGTTGCGGTTGTCTTTGGTACCGTGCCCAAACCCTTGGGAGTGTGTATTGCAAACAATGTGAGATAAAACTGAAAGACTTTCCATCGCCGGAGAGCCGGAAGCGGCCTGGACGCCCGTGCCGCAAGGTGCTAACCAGGGTTTGGGCGGTGGTTGACGCAACAGGAGGCACGCAATGAGCGCAGCACTCCAGTTGCCAATGGTTTGGGGAGCAGGCGAGTCACAGCAGGAATGGCAGGAAGATGGGAGGAAGTGGGTACAGAAACCGGCGTCGCGGCCTGAAATAAAACCGCCGGCAAAGGCTCCGGCGGAAGCGCCGGTCGTCAGCCTGGCCTTTTACAGGAAGCATACGGAGAGCATGTTGCGGCGTTATCTGTATGCCTCGATGCAGGTGGGCAGGGCGCCGTCGATTCTGGGCGATCCGATCGGGCGGGGCTGGGTCTCCAGCCGGCCGGTCCGCACCTTCGAGGACGCGGTGATCTTCGTCCTCGACGTGGAAACCTGTCTGAACCAGCTTTCCTCGCTGGACCGTCAGATGCTGTGCCGGGTTGTGCTCCAGGAGTATACGCATGCTGAAGCGGCCATTTTGATGGGGATGAGCGTTCGCACCATCTCCTACAAATTCCCGCAGGCAGTGGACCGGTTGACAGAAAAGTTGCTGAAGACCGGCCTGCTGATGTTACCGCATTGATACGAAAGAAGTAAGGAATCAGTCGACGAAGGGGAGAATGTGCTAGGCACTTTTCTTCGTCGACTGCATCCTCCAAGAACCTGTCCAAAAACCAACAGGGCCGGTTACGGCGCCTTGTTCAGGGATGCTTCCCCATCGCATCCGGAAAATCGGCTGCCCTTTTGCAGAGAATTATGTGCCTGCGGCGCATAATGTGAGTTGAATAGGGCGCGATAGCCCGGAAGCAAGGGTGGCGAGCTCCACCATGCGAAGCACAGGTCAAGGATGCTGCGCACAGGCAGGCGCGCAAGGAGGGGCCTTGTCTCCCGGAATGTGGTAAACA
>DASWZM010000252.1:0-2275 GCA_036404455.1 Occallatibacter sp.
TCTGGTGGGGAGGCAGTGTGTGAGAGGACGAATCAGGCAGTGACGTTCAGCGGCGCTCCGTGTAGAAACACTGTAACAAATTGGGGGCGCGGACGGAATGGTTTGAATCGGAGGGCGGCGCGGGGCCATCTGCTGCTAGCATGGAGCGATTGCGCTGCTTCCCCTGGGGGAGTGCCGGTTTGCGGCGCGGCTCATTCTGAGAAAAAACCTTAAACATGGAGAGCTTCGATGAAGATTGTTGATGCGATTGCGCGGTATTTGCTGGGGCTGATGTTCCTGGTCTTCGGCTCCAATATGTTTCTGCATTTCATTCCCATGGGACAGATGCCGGCAGGGTTGGCCGGGCAGTTTACGGCCGCCCTGTTTGCCGCACACTACTTTTACGTGGTGGGCGCGATCATGGTTGTCTCAGGGATTCTGCTGCTCGCGAACCGGTTTGTGGGGCTGGGGCTGACGCTGCTGGGCCCGGTGCTGTTCAACATCCTCTTGTTTCACATCCTGATGAACCCGAGCGGTATCGGGATGGGTGCGTTTGCGACGCTTCTTTGGCTGCTGGTTGCCTGGGAGCATCGGATAGTGTTTGCAAGGCTTTTTGCGGCGCGGCTTGAGGAATGAGGGCCGCCCCGCGAAGGCGTGGCGCCGCTGGCTACAATCAGAAAAGCGATGATCGAGTATCTCTATCTGGGAAGAGTGAGTTACGGCGAGGGGCTGCGGCTGCAGGCGGAGATTGCCGGGATGGTGGCGGAGGGCCGTCTGAAAAACGTGCTGCTTCTCCTGGAGCATCCGCCGGTGCTGACGCTGGGACGGAATGCGAACCGGGCCAACGTGCTGGCAACCGATGAGCTGCTCGCCGCGCGCGGCGTGACGCTGCACGAGATCAACCGCGGCGGGGATGTGACGTATCACGGGCCGGGACAACTGGTGGGATACCCGATCTTCGACTTGCGGAGCCTCAAGAATCCGAATGGCGGACGGATGGGGCCGGTGGACTTTGTGCGGCTGATGGAAGAGGCGCTGATCCGGCTGTGCGGCGGGTTTGGGGTGCGGGCGGGACGGATTGCGGGGCTGACGGGGGTTTGGTGCGGAAGTGCAGGGAACAGGGAACAGCCACCCCAGCGGGCACAGACCGCCCGCCGGGAATCCCGTCAGGGATCAGGGAACGAGGAGCAGGGACCAGGGGCTGGCAATGGGTCTGTGGGGCAGGGGCGGAAGATTGGGGCGATTGGGATTCATGTGGCCAACGGGATTACGTCGCACGGGTTTGCGTTCAACGTGACGACGGACTTGCGCGACTTTGAGTTGATCGTGCCGTGCGGCATTCCCGATCACGCGGTGACCAGCCTGGAGCGCGAAGTGGAGCGGCCGGAGGAGTTGCCGGGGCTGGAGGCAGTAGCGCACGAGGCGGCGCGGCAGTTCGGGCTGGTTTTTAACGAGCGGGTGCTGGCTGTGGAGAGTTTGGCGGCGTTGCGGGCTGAGGCGGAGGCGGCTGCCGGGGCTGGGCCGGAATTTCCGGCGGAAGACACGCCGTTGCGGGCGCCGGCGGAGGTTGAGCGGCTGAGGGGTGGGCGCGAGGGGCCGGTCCGGGTCTGATTCATGGGGTGCGATTTATAATCCGGCTGGAACCGGGCGCGTATTTGAATTCCCGAATGGCGGAGAGAGGGATCCATGCCAACCGACGTAGTCATGCCGCAGATGGGCGAGTCGATCTTTGAGGGCACCATTACCAAGTGGCTCAAGAAGGCTGGCGACGTGGTCGAGAAGGACGAGCCGCTATTTGAGATTTCGACGGACAAGGTGGACGCGGAGATTCCCTCGCCTGTTGCCGGTGTGCTGAGCGAGAT
This sequence comes from Occallatibacter sp., assembly GCA_036404455.1. GTDB lineage: Bacteria > Acidobacteriota > Terriglobia > Terriglobales > Acidobacteriaceae > Telmatobacter. The sequence goes on from DASWZM010000252.1 coordinate 1,842, forward strand.
CAGGGTTCAGGAAGGCGCGACGGTCGGGGTCAATACGGTGGTTGCGGTGGTCAGCGAGATGGGCGAAGAGGTTTCGTCGGTGCAGGTTTCTGCGCCGGCTGCGGCAGGTCCGGAGGCGGCTGCGGCGGCTGATGCGCCCGCAAAGGCTGAGGCGGCGAACGGGGAGGTCTCCGGTGGGACCGATGTGGTAATGCCCCAGTTGGGCGAGTCGATCTTCGAGGGCACCATTACCAAATGGCTCAAGAAGGCCGGCGACACGGTCGAGAAGGATGAGCCGCTGTTTGAAATCTCTACGGACAAGGTGGACGCTGAGATTCCCTCGCCCGCGGCCGGCGTGCTCATCGAGCTCAAGGTGGCTGAAGGGGCAACCGTGGGGGTCAATACGGTGGTCGCCGTGATCGGCGACGCCGCGTCTTTAGCGACGGCAGACCCCT